>CAXTNS010000075.1:0-15648 GCA_964245465.1 uncultured Thermoanaerobaculia bacterium | reverse complement strand
GTCGGCAAGCAGTGGATGTGGAAGTTCCAGCACCCCACGGGCCAGCGCGAGATCAACACGCTGCACGTGCCGGTGGGGCTGCCGGTCCGGATGGACCTGCAGTCCGAGGACGTCATCCACAGCTTCTACGTGCCGGCCTTCCGGGTGAAGCAGGACGCCGTGCCGGGGCGCACGACCTCGGTCTGGTTCCAGGCCACCAAGCCCGGCGTCTATCACCTGTTCTGCGCCGAGTACTGCGGCGGCGAGCACTCCAAGATGGTCGGCAGCGTCATCGTCCTGGAGCCGCGGGAGTACGAGAACTGGCTCGCGGGCGCCACGACCGGCCAGACCATGGCCCAGTCCGGCGCCGCGCTGTTCGAGTCCCTCGCCTGCGTCACCTGCCACCGTGCGGGTACCGCGGGTGCCGCCGCGAATACCGGCGCGATCGTCCGAGGCCCGAGCCTGGAGGGGCTCTACGACAACCAGGTCAAGCTCGCGGACGGCCGGACGGTCATCGCCGACGACGAGTACCTCCGGGAGTCGATCCTGAACCCGCAGGCCAAGCTGGTCGCGGGATGGGACCCGGTCATGCCCACCTTCCAGGGGCAGCTCACCGAGGAGCAACTCTCTCAGCTCATCGCCTACGTCCGGTCCCTCGGCGGCATCGGCAGCGCCGAGGCCGGAGGTACCGGCGGACCCGCCTCCGGCCCGGCCGATACGGCCGGTGGCCAGATGGACGCCCCCACGCCGCAGACCCCAGGCGCCTCCAGAGGGCCTGTGGGCTCCATGGAAGGCCCACCCAGGAGCTCGGGCGGCGCTGGTGGATCCGACGGATCCGTCGGATCGGACCGATCGGACGGATCGAGATAGGACGGAATTGAAATGGAAACCACTGCAGTAGGAACTCCTCCTCCGGCCATCCCCACGGCGGAGACTGGCTTCGAGAGGCCCAACTACCTCAACGCCGCCTACGGCATGAGGTCGTGGCTTCTCACGAGGGACCACAAGAGGATCGCGATCCTCTACCTGATCTCAGTCTCCGTCTTCTTCGCCCTGGGCAGCCTGTTCGCCCTGATGATCCGCCTGGAGCTGCTGACGCCCGAAGGCGACCTGCTGCAGCCGGACACCTACAACCGGATGTTCACCATGCACGGCATCGTCATGGTGTTCTTCTTCCTCATCCCGGCGATCCCGGCCGTGCTCGGCAACTTCCTCGTGCCGCTGATGATCGGGGCCAAGGATCTGGCCTTCCCGCGGCTCAACCTGGCAAGCTGGTACGTCTACAACCTGGCCGGCATCTTCACCCTCTATGCGATCGTCCACGGCGGCGTCGACACCGGCTGGACCTTCTACACGCCATTGTCGACGAGCTACTCGAACACCTACGTGATCCCGACCGCCCTGGGGATCTTCATCAACGGGTTCTCGACCATCTTCACGGGCCTGAACTTCATCGTCACCATCCACCGGATGCGGGCGCCGGGCCTCACCTGGTTCCGCCTGCCGCTCTTCATCTGGTCCCACTACGCGACGAGCCTGATCATCGTCCTGGGCACGCCGGTCATCGCCATCACCCTCCTGCTCGTGGCGGCCGAGCGGCTGCTCCACCTGGGGATCTTCGACCCGGCCCGGGGGGGCGATCCCGTCCTCTTCCAGCACCTGTTCTGGTTCTACTCGCACCCGGGGGTGTACATCATGATCCTGCCGGCCATGGGCGTGATCAGCGAGCTGGTCGCCGCCTTCGCGCGCAAGCGGGTCTTCGGCTACCGCGTCGTGGCCTTCGCGAGCGTCGGCATCGCGGTCCTGGGCTTCCTCGTCTGGGGCCACCACATGTTCGTGTCCGGCCAGTCGGTCTACGCTTCGACCATCTTCTCGGTGCTCTCCATGCTGGTGGCGGTTCCCTCGGCGGTTAAGGTCTTCAACTGGACGGCCACCCTCTACGAGGGCTCGATCTCGTACCAGACGCCCATGCTCTACGCCCTGGGCTTCATCGGCCTGTTCACCCTGGGCGGCCTGACCGGAGTCATGATCGCGACCCTCGGTATCGACGTCCACGTGCACGACACCTACTTCATCGTGGCCCACTTCCACTACATCATGGTGGGCGGCACGCTCCTGGCCTACCTGGGCGGCCTCCACTACTGGTGGCCCAAGATCACCGGGCGGCTCTACCCGGCCTTCCTCTCGCGGCTCGCGGCCCTGCTGGTCTTCGTCGGGTTCAACCTGACGTTCTTCCCCCAGTTCATCCTCGGCTACCTCGGCATGCCGCGCCGCTACTGGTCCTATCCCGAGGAGTTCCAGGTGCTCAACGTGCTGTCGTCCGCGGGGGCCTCGATCCTCGGCATCGGCGTCCTCCTGCCGCTCTGCTACTTCATCTGGTCCATGCGCTACGGCAAGAGGAGCAGCGACAACCCCTGGGGCGCCGTGGGCCTGGAGTGGGACACCACCTCGCCGCCCCCCACGGAGAACTTCTACACCATTCCGGTCGTCACCCATGGCCCGTACGAGTACAACCCGGACGAGGTCCACAACCGTCTGACCCCCACGGAGGCCCGCGTTGGCTAGCATCTCGGCGGAACCGCACGCTCACGCGGCGCACGGGCATGGTCCTGATGGCTATCACCACCCGTCGCTCCAGCACCAGTTCGACACGCTCGAGCAGCAGAAGGAATCCTCGACGCTCGGGATGTGGCTCTTCCTCGTCACGGAGGTCATGTTCTTCGGCGGCCTGTTCACCGCCTACGTGATCTACCGGCGGTGGTACCCCGAGGCCTTCCTGCTCTCCAGCAACACGCTCAACATGCCTTTGGGTGCCGTCAACACGGCCGTCCTCATCTGCAGCAGCTTGACCATGGCGCTGGCCATCTGGGCCGCCCAGGTCAACTGGCGCAAGGGGATCGTCCTGTTCCTGATCGTCACGATGGCCCTCGGCCTGGTCTTCCTGGGAATCAAGGCCGTCGAGTACAAGGACAAGTTCACGCACCACCACGTCCCGGGGGCGAGCTTCGCCTTCAACGTGGAGCATGCGGGCGGCGCCGAGGGGCACGCGAGCGAGCACATCCAGGAGATCGCGGCCCGGGACCCTCAGCTCGAGCGGCACACCCAGATCTTCTTCTCGCTCTACTTCATCATGACCGGCCTGCATGCCACACACATGATCATCGGCATCATCATCCTGGGCGTTCTGGCCTGGTACGCCTGGAAGGGGAAGTACGACTCCTCGTACCACAACCCTCTGGAGGTGACGGGCCTCTACTGGCACTTCGTCGACATCGTCTGGATCTTCCTCTTCCCGCTCCTCTACCTGCTCGGGGCCCACGTCCGGTGACCTGGAGACGATCCCATGTCTGAGCACACTCCCTCCCGCAAGGTGTACTTCCTCGTCTTTGGCGCGCTGATGGTCCTTACCGCGGCGACGGTGGGGGTCTCCCGGTTGGACCTTGGCTGGGCCAACGACGTGGTGGCCCTGACCATCGCCGTCACCAAGGCGCTCCTCGTCATCCTTTTCTTCATGCACGTCCGCCACAGCACGCGGATGACGGTGATCACCGCGCTTTCCGGCTTCTTCTGGCTGGCCATCCTGATCTTCCTGACGCTCAACGACTACTCGACGCGCTACACGCCGCAACGGGCGGGTCCGGCTTTCCTGGAGGCTCCCGGGAAGTAGGGCCGCTTCTCCTTTTCACTTCAGGCGGAAGATGATCGTGACCCGGGTGCCGTCTTCGGGCAGCACTCCGGGCCGGACCTGGAAGCGGGTGGTCTCCTTCTCATAGTCGCGCACCGTGTAGCGGGCGTTGCCGATCTTGCTCCCAGGGCAGGAATAGAGGCAGACCACGCATCCCGACTTCCACTTCGGGATGTTCGCCCGGTGGCCGCCGAAACGCATTTCGAAGCCGCGGCCGCCGGGATCCTCCAGGATCTGGTCCAGCCGAAGCGGCTCCTTCCGTCCTGGCACTCGCACGAGGATCTCGACCGGCGGTCCCTGGATGACCTCGTCCGGAGCCTTGGACGCGGGGTCCTTCCGGTCCTCCCACACCGCCATCCCCAGAGCGTTCCCCGGCTTCGCCCCCAGCCGCTCCAGAGCGTTCAGAACCTCAACGTCGGTCACCTCGGCGCGGAACAATGCCGCCATGGCCGCTCCCCCGTCCTTCCAGACGATCAGGTGGTACCCCGGCATGCCCATCCCCAGCAACTCGCGCTCGAATGCGGCCCTGGTAACGGCGGCCGGGAATTCGATGGCGCGGCCGGAGACGCGGAGGGCGGACGGCGAGGCAAGGACGGGCTGGGAGATAGCGAGGAGAGCGAGGAGAAAAAAGGGCTTCATGATGTGCCCAGCCTATAATGCTCCCCGATGAAAGCGAACCGCACCCTGCTCGACCTCTTCCTCGAAGTCCAGATGCTCGACCGCATCCCCCGCGCCGGCTACGTGCTGCGTGGCGTGGCCGAGCCGGAGAGCGTGACCGAGCACATCTGGCACGTCCTTTTCCTCGTCTGGACGCTGGGACCGCGGATCGACGGGATCGACGTTGGGCGTGCGGTCGAGATCGCCCTGGTGCACGACCTCGCCGAGCTGCGGATCGGGGACCTGCCGCGCACCTCGTCCCACTACTTCCCGGAGGGGGCCAAGAAGGCGGCGGAGGCGGCGGCCATGGCGGACGTCCTCGCTCCCCTGCCGCCGCGGGTTCTGGCCCTCTACGACGAGTACCAGCAGGGCACAAGCCCTGAGGCCCGGCTGGTCAAGGCCTGCGACAAGCTCCAGCTCATGCTCAAGGTGGCGGTCTACGAGCGCTGGGGCACCGGCGCGCTCGCCGAGTTCTGGGACAACCCGGACAACTTCCCGGACGGCGGCTTCCCGGCTGTCCGGGAGCTGTTCGAGGAGCTGCGGGCGCGCAGGAACGCGGAAATCCAGGTCTAATAAGACGTCCCCGAAGCTCCTTCAGATTTTACCGACGCCTCCTGAAATCCCCTTGCGGCCTGCATCTTCGGATCGTAGATGGCGACCGTCCAGGGGGCAGTCAGTGCCCTCCGGAGCTGAGGCCCCAATTTCTGGAGGGCAGTGACTGCCCTCCAGATGCCAGGGGTTGCAACGGTGACGGAGGGTGCTCATTTCCGGAGGGCACTGATTGCCCTCCAGATGCGAACGGCTTGTGAACGGAGGGCAGTGACTGCCCTCCGGATGTTCAGAGCTCGTGTCTGAAGGGCAGTGACTGCCCTCCAGACAGTGGAGGCTCATTTCCGGAGGGCAGTCACTGCCCCCACGAGGAGATTTCAGGGAGGAGGCGGTAAAACCCGGAACGAGCTTCAGGAACGTCGTGCTAGCGCTCGTCTATCCCAATGCCGCGCCGCGACAGCAGCTTCCGCAGCCGGTCGTAGAGGTTCTGGCCGAGGAGCGACTGGGCAGTCTCGCTGATGTCGCGGATCACCACGCGCAGGTCTTCCGAGCCGCTCCAGTGCTTGCGGGCGTAGGGCTCCAGGTCGCCGCCGAAAGCCTGGGACAGCACGGCCGTGGCGAGCACGAGGTCGTCCAGGAAGCCGGCGCCGCCGAGGAGAGCCTCCGGCAGGAGGTCGATGGGCAGGATGAAGTAGGCGAGCGCGCCGCCGATCATGGCCCGGGTCGAGGCCGGCACTTTCTTGTCGAGCGCCAAGCGAGCAAGCAGGATGAAGACGTCCGGCACGAGGAGGAGCGCCCGCACGGCCCCCTCCGTGAGCTTGGCGCCCCTCTTGCCCTCGCGCTTCTCGATGGCGTGCAGGATCTTCTCGCGCAGACGGTCATAGAAGCTCAGGAGGCCGCTGCTCGGCATGTCCGTGCCGCCGGTGAACGCCTCCTCGGCGTCCCGCTCGGCCTTGGCGGAATCGAAGTTCTCGAAGTCCTCGGCGACGGCCGCGGACAGCTCGTCGATGTCGTCTGGTGTTTTCTTCTTGGGCATGGTGGTCTCCGGACACAGTCTATCCGTTCCAGCGGCGGTTCAATAGCCGTGCCAGGGAGGGCTATGGCGAGTCGAAGTCTGGTCCCGTGCCGCGCCTCGCATGCCACAGAGCCCGGACGACAACCTCACGATCGTCATAGGTGTAGTAGAGATGCGACATCAGGCGCTCGAGGTACAGGCGGCGCATACCGGCAATGGGCGAAGCTGTATAGGGGACGCCGATCCCTGGAACAGCCGCCAGCATGTCAACCGCTTCGTCCAGATCATGGAGAAGGATTTCAGGCCGCGCTGAATTCTCCTGCCACCAGCACTTGAAAAGCCAGACGTGCCCTCGGGCAGTCGCCGTGAAACGGACCTTGCGCCGTGTCACGGCTCCCGTAGTTCCCTCAATACCTCTTCAGCGTCAACAAGGCGCCCGCTCTCGACATCTTCCTGAGAGGCGGCCAGAGCCTGATGGAGGATGGCCCGATCTTCTGCATCGAGCCAGTCGCCCGGATCAAGGGGCAGGAGACGGACCTCAGTGCCCTCAGGGAGCTCCGTGGGCTCCTCCACCACGAACCGGCCGTTGTGTACGCGGGCTTTGAGGGTCATGGTGAAATGATTCTACACGTCTACGGCGCCAACGCCGTACCGCAGAGGATCTGCCGAAGGACCCAGGATACAAGCCCGAAGCAATCTTCCTAAGGGCTCCGTTGCGGCCGGCCAGCTTGAGATCCGCCACCACTTCTGTTATCTTGTCGTGCCCTTCGGGGCGAAGAAGGAGAGGATACGACCATGGCCAAGCAGTGTGAAATTTGCGGTAAGGGCACCGTATTCGGCAATAACGTCAGCCACGCGCACAACGTGACCTCGCGCACCTGGGAGCCCAACCTGCAGCGGGTCCGGGCGCTGATCGACGGCGGCGTGCGGCGTGTCCGGGTCTGCACCCGCTGCCTGCGCAGCGGCAAGATCGTGAAGGCGCCGGCCCGGAGGTGGCAGCCCGAGGGCGAGGCCGCGAAGTAACCGCGGGGCGCGGGCCTCCCCTCGGTCCTCCCGCCTTCCAGCCTTCTTCTAGCTCAGCGCTTCCAGTTGGGTACCCACACCGCCGCTGTTGCGGCGGCCCACTCGGAGCACGCCCGAGATGGCGCGCACCTCAGCGAGTAGCTTGTCGAGGTGCTTGCGGTCGCGGAGCTGGCAGACCACGCCGATCGAGGCGCGGCCCGTCTCGTGGGTCTCGGCCTCGATCTGGGTGATGTTGCTGCCGGTGCGGGTGATGGCTTCGGTAAGGCGGGCGAGCATGCCCTGCTGGTCCTCGGTCTCGATGAGCAGCGAGACCTGGTAGACCTCGTTCTTGCCTTGCTCCCACTTGACCTCGATCTCCCGTTCCGGGTTGTAGAGCAGGTTCTGCACGTTGGGACAGTCCACCCGGTGGACGGAGACGCCGCGCCCGCGTGTGACGAAGCCCACGATCTCCTCGCCCGGCAGCGGGTTGCAGCACTTGGCGAGGTAGGCCAGGAGGTCGCCGTGCCCCTTGATGACCAGGGGACCCGAGGCGGCGGTGCCGAAGGGGAGGATCTTGCTGACCGAGCTCACGGCCTGGCGCAGGCGGCTCGGCTTCTCGGGTCCCTCTTCGAGCTTCTCCTGCCCCACCGTCCGTTCGAGGATGTTCCTGGGCTCGGACTTGCCGAAGCCGATCCGGCTGTAGAGGTCTTCGAGCTTCGACAGCCCCTCCGCCTGGAGGACCTCGGCGAATTCAGGAGACTCCGTGACCTTGCGTAGCGACAGACCGTACTTGCGGATCTCCTTGTCGAAGAGCCGGCGGCCGATCTCCGTGGCGCGCTGCTTCTGCTGGGTGTTGAGCCACTGGCGGATCTTGCTTTTGGCCCGTGAGGTCACGACCAGGTTCAGCCAGTCGCGGCTCGGGGTGCGCGACGGGTTGGTGAGGACCTCGATCATGTCGCCGTTCTGGAGCGGGGTGCGCAGTGGCACCAGCTTGCCGTTGACCCGTGCGCCGGAGCAGTGGTGGCCGAGGTCGGTGTGGACCCGGTAGGCGAAGTCGAGCGGCGTCGCCCCGCGCGGGAAGGAGAAGACGGCGCCCTTGGGCGTGAAGGCGTAGACCTCGTCGGGATAGAGGTCGACCTTCAGGGTGGTCATGAACGTACGCGGGTCCTCGACCTCCTTCTGCCATTCCAGGAGCTGGCGAATCCAGAGGATGTTGGGATCGCTCGCGCGGGCCTCGACCTTCCCTTCCTTGTAGTGCCAGTGGGCGGCGATGCCTTCCTCGGCCACCACGTCCATCTCGGTGGTGCGGATCTGGACCTCGAACGGCTGCCCCTGGTCGCCCACCACCGTCGTGTGCAACGACTGGTAGAGGTTGGGCTTGGGCATCGCGATGTAGTCCTTGAACCGGCCGGGAATAGGGCGCCAGTTCTGGTGGACGATGCCCAGGGCGGCGTAGGTGTCCTTGGGGCTCCCTGTGACGATGCGGAAGGCGAGGAAGTCGTAGAGCTGCGAGATGTCGATCCCCTGCCGCCGGAGCTTCTCGTAGATCGAGTAGTAGCGCTTGACGCGGAAGCTGATCTCGGCGCCGATGCCAGCCGCTTCCAGGCTCTTGGTGAGCCGGCCGCGGATGCGCTCGGTGGCCGTCTGGCCGGCCTTCATCTTCTCGGCGATGCGGTTGTGGAGCTCGGCGAACTGGTGGGGCCAGAGGTGGTAGAAGGCCAGATCCTCGAGGTCGCCCTTGACGCGCGCCATGCCCAGACGGTGGGCGATGGGCGAGTAGATCTCCAGGGTCTCGCGCGAGATGCGCCGCCGCGCCTCGGCCGCCAGGTGCTCCAGGGTCTGCATGTTGTGGAGCCGGTCGGCGAGCTTGACGACGATGACGCGGATGTCCTTGGCGGAAGCCAGGATCATCTTGCGGAAGGTCTCGGCCTGGGCCTCGTCGCGGCGCACGTACTCGTGGCGGCCAATCTTGGTGACGCCGTCCACGAGCTCGGTGACCTCGGCGCCAAACTCCCTGTCCAGCACCTCGCGGGTGGTGAGGGTGTCTTCGAGGACGTCGTGGAGCAGCCCCACGGCCACGCAGGTCTGGTCGAACTTGAGGTCGGCCAGGAGCCAGGCCACGTTGAGGGGATGGATCATGTACGGCTCGCCCGAGCGGCGGACCTGGTCCTTGTGCATCTCGGCCGAGAATTCGTAGACGGCGCGCAGGAAGAGCGGATCGACCGGGCGGCCGTGGGCCGCGAGGCAGGCGAGGAGGTCGTCGAAGCGTGCTGCTCCCGGGGGGGGCACGGGGGCGGCGAGGCTCTTGCTGGAGAGAGGCATGGGAGCGTCCCTCAGAGAGGGTTCCCGATTATACGGCCCTCATCCTACCCTCTCCAGAGGGAGAGGGTAGAAATTGAGGGCTGAGGCAGTAGTGGCTACGCCCGGCGGCGGGCTGGACGGCGGCGGGCCGGAGTCTGGCCCGGAGTTTGGCCGATCTGGGACTCCTTGGGCTCGATCCGGGTGCCCGCGGTGCCCACCGCAGTCGAGGCGGCCGCGGCCTTGTTGCGCCGCCACTTGCCCTGGGCGCCGAAGAGGCTCTCCCACAGCAGCGCGAACGGGCTCGCCACGTAGATCGAGGAGTAGGTGCCCACGATGATGCCGACGGTCATCACGAAGGCGAAGCCCTGAAGCACGTCGCCGCCCAGGACGAGCAGCGCGACCACCGTGAGGAACGTCAGGCCCGAGGTCATGATGGTCCGCGAGAGCGTCTCGTTGATGCTCTCGTTCATGACCTCAATGAGCGGCTTGCGCCGGGTCTTCCGCATGTTCTCTCGCATGCGGTCGAAGATGACGACGGTGTCGTTCACCGAATAGCCGACCAGGGTGAGGAAGGCGGCGATGGTCGTCAGGTTGAACTCGAATCCGAGCAGAGTGAAGAGGCCCAGGGTGACGGCCACGTCGTGGAGCGAGGCCATGACGGCGCCGATGCCGAAGCGCAGCTCGAAACGGAACCAGATGTAGCAGAGCATGCCGAGCAGCGACAGCAGAACGGCGTAGAATCCCTGAGTGCGCAGCTCCTGGCCGATCTGGGGACCGACGTTCTCGATCTGGAGCATGGAGAAGTTGCCGAGGTGCGCGCCCTGCCGGAGGGCAGCGGCCGTGGCCGGGCTCACGCCGGGTGCGCGGACGGCATCGTCGATGTTGCGGAAAATGCCGGGCTCACGCCGCTTCTTAAGAATCGCGTCGGCGACACCGCCGTAGTGCGTGGCGGCGGTCTCGGGGGCCACGCGGTCGGGGTTGGCCCGGACCAGGAACGCGGTCAGGGCGTCGGCACCCGTCTGGTTGAGGTCAAGGCCTGTCTGGCCCTGGTTGTAGGAGCGGGTGAGCGCGGTGACCAGCCGGTCGCGGCTCCCCTCTTCATTGCCCTTCACCGCGGCGGTCTTGATGATGACCTGGTTATCCTCAGGCTTGCCGTAGCTCTGGATCACGGCCTCGCGCATGCCGGCCTGCTCCACCAGGGTGCGGATGCGGTCCACGTCCGGCTTCTCGCGGAAGGCCAGGGTGATCTGGGTACCGCCCGCGAAGTCGATGCCGAGGTTCAGGTGGTGGGGACCGAAGATCACGTAGAGCCCCAGGACCACGAGGATCAGGGACACGATGATCCAGAACCGCCGGTACTTCATGAAGTCGATGTGCGTATCGCGAAACAATTCCATGGCGTGCTCCTTCTCCTTTCGCCGGATGCTCAGATGGACAGCGTCTGCACCCGGCGACGCGAAAGCACCAGGTCGAAGAGCCAGCGGCTCACGAAGACCGCGGTGAAGATGGAGGCGATGAGACCGATCGTCAGGGTCACCGCGAACCCCTTGATCGGCCCGGTGCCGAACTGGAACAGGAACAGCGCCGAGATCAGGGTGGTGACATGGGTGTCGATGATGGACGTGAACGCCCGCTCGAAGCCCAGGTCGATGGCCGAGCGCACGGTGCGGCCGGCCCGCAGCTCTTCGCGAATGCGCTCGAAGACCAGCACGTTGGCGTCCACCGCCATGCCGATCGTCAGGATGACGCCGGCGATGCCGGGCAGGGTGAGGGTGGAGTTGAAGGCGCCCATGCCGCCGAAGAGGATGAGCACGTTCAGCAGGAGGGCCGAGATGGCGTTGACGCCCGCCAGCTTGTAGTAGCCCAGCAGGGTGACCAGGACGAGCAGAGTGCCGACGACGCCGGCGCGCAGGCCGTCCTCGATGGCGTCACGCCCGAGCGATGGGCCGACCGTGCGCTCCTCCAGGTAGGTGATGGAGGCCGGCAGAGCGCCGGACTTGAGCACCAGCGAGAGGTCCTGCGCCTCCTGCTGGGTGAAGTTGCCCTCGATCTGGCCGCGGTCGGAGATGCGCGACTTGACGACCGGCGCCGTGACCACCCGGCCGTCGAGCACGATGGCGAGGCCGGAGCCCACGTTCTGGCCGGTCAGCTCGCCGAACGCCGAGGCGCCCTGGGGCGTCAGGGTGAACGAGACGACCGGCTGGCCGAACTCGCCCCCGGCCGGCCGGGCGTCGGAGAGGTCGCGGCCGGTGACCGTGCGCCGCTTCTGGACGGCGTAGTACATCTTGCCGGTCACCTGGCCCTGGTCGTCCCGCTGGTCGCCTTCCAGGATCTCGACGGTTTCGGGGATCCGCCCGCCGTAGTTGTTGAGGATCGCCTCGCGGCTGCCGGTGCCGCCGCCGCCCTTGGGGAAGTCGACGATGCGGAACTCCAGGAAGGCGGTGTTCTTGATCAGGCGCCGCACGCGCTCCTGGTCGTCGACGCCCGGGAGCTCGACGACGATCCGGTGGCCAGTCGCCGTGGGCTGGATCACCGGCTCGGCCACGCCGAACTTGTTGATGCGGTTGTCGATCGTCTGCTTCGCCTGGGTGACGGCGCCGTTCTGCACCTCGGTGACGGTCTGGGCGTTCATCTTGAAGACCAACTGGCCGTCTGCGCGCGAGACCGTGAAGCGGGGGACGTAGCGACTGGCGTTGCTGCTCGCGAAGTCCAGGGCCGCGGGCGGACCCGAGAGAGCGAAGGCGGTGTCACCCGTGCGGCGGCCGGTGAGGCCGTTCACCTTCTGCTCCTTGGCCTGGTCCAGCAGGCGGGCCATGTCGGCGTCCGTCTCGGCCCGCAGGGCGTCCTCGGTATGGACCTGGAGGACGAGGTGCATGCCGCCCTGGAGGTCGAGACCGAGGTTGATCTTCTTTTCCGGCGGATAGGCCAGGGCGATGCAGATCACGGCCACCGCCAGGATCAGCAGGCCGCGTCCGAGAAGCTTCCTGTTCATGAATGACTCCCTTTTTCGCTCTTTTCGCCCTCGCCTTCGAGGCCGGAGACCGCCGACTTGGCGACCTTCACGCGGACGTTGTCGGCGATGCGGAGCATCACCGTCGCCCCGTCGACCGCCGTCACCTCGCCGTAGAGGCCGCCGTTGGTGATCACGCGGTCACCCTTCTTCAGATTCGCGATCACCTGCTGCAAAGCCTTGCGCTGCCTCTGCATGGGCAGCATGAGGACGACGTAGAAGATGACGAAGATGAGGAGCATGGGGACGAGACCGCCCAGAGCGCCCAGCATGCCGCCGCTCCCGGAAGACGCCTGGAAGGCCAGGACCGTCGAAGGACTGAGAATTGGATTCATGCGCAAAATCCCGGCAGGGTCCGCCTGCCTTCAAGAGCTCCTTTGCTCGTGGGGATCGGAAGAAACCGGCTGGACCCGCATATCAGGTCCCTCCGGCGGGTCTCCGCCGGTGGTACGGCTGTCCGTCAACGCACCGAGTTCGATAGCCTGCCTGAGGTCGGCCATGAAGTCAAGGTAAAAGCGCAGGTTGTGAAGGGTGCCGAGCACGGCCGCCGTCAGCTCGCCCGAGCGCGTCAGATGGTGGAGGAACGCCCGGGAGGTGCGCCGGCAGGCCGGGCAGCCGCAGGCGGGATCGATCGGCAGCGGGTCGTCCTTGTAGCGGGCGTGCTTGATCTTGAGGATGCCGTCCCGGGTGAAGAGCACGCCGTGGCGGGCGTTCCTCGCCGGCAGCACGCAGTCGAAGAGATCCATTCCCTGGGCCACGGCGTGGCGGATGTCCTCGGGGTAGCCCACGCCCATCAGGTAGCGGGGCTTGGCGGCCGGCAGCGCCGGGGCCGTCCACTCGACGGCGGCGTGGCGCTCCGGCTCGGTCTCCCCCACGGACACGCCGCCGATGGCATAGCCGTCGAAATCCAGCTCCGCGAGGTCCGCCGCCGCCCGCTCGCGCAGCTCGCGGTAGACGCTCCCTTGGACGATGCCGAAGAGGCCGCCGCCCCTCCCTGTCCACACCTCACGAGCCCGCCGCGCCCAGTCGAGCGTGCGCTCCCAGGAGGCCGCGGCCGCTTCCAGGGTGACCGGCCAGGGCGGGCACTCGTCGAGCATCATGGCGATATCGACCCCCATCCTCTCCTGGAAGCCCACCACCCCTTCGGGCGTGAAGCGCAGGGGCGAGCCGTCCAGGTGGCTCTTGAAGGTCACGCCGCCCGCGTCCACGGTGCGCAGGCCGCCCAGGCTCCACACCTGGAAGCCGCCGCTGTCGGTGAGGATCGGCCCCGGCCAGCCGGTGAAGGCGTGCAGCCCTCCCAGGCGCTCGACGACGTCGATCCCCGGCCGCAGGGCCAGGTGATAGAGGTTGGAGTGCAGGACCGAGGCGCCCGCGGCCTCCAGCTCCTGCGGGGTCACCCCCTTGACGGCGCCGAGCGTGCCCACGGGCATGAACGCCGGCGTCTCGATGACCCCATGAAGAGTCGTGAGCCGGCCCCGGCGGGCGAGGCCGCCGGTGGCGAGGATCTGGAAGGAAAGAGGCATGAGCCTACGGCTTGGTCTTGGAGTTTCCCTCGCCCAGGTTCACCACCCGGTTCTTGACGTCCGGGGGGAGCTTCAGCACGAAGCGGTCGGCGGGGAGGGGCGCGTTGCGCTTCATGTCGCTGAACTGGTACTCGACGGTGTCGCCGTCCGCCTCGATGTACTTGAGCCGGGCCGGGAAGAAGGTGCCGTCGTCGATCCACAGGGTCATCCCCTTGAGCCGCTTGGCGATGCGCTGGTACTTGGGCACCAGCTCCAGGCGGTAGGAGTCCCCCTTCTTCTCGGGCAGCTTGAGCTTCACCGTGAAGTATTCGAGGAGCGTCTGCAGGCTGCCGCTCGCCCCGAGGTACTTGAACACCTGGCCCGAGTAGCGGCCCACCTTCAGGGTCTCGGCGCGCTTCAAGTCGCGGTACCAGGTGGTCATCTCCTCGCCGCGGATGACGATCGTGATGGGGCTCGGCGACTGGTACTCCCAGCGCACCCGGTCGGGCGCGGCGTAGGAGAAGATCCCCTTGGACTCCTCGGGCGCGGCCAGCAGCGAGCTCTCCTGCTGCTGGGTGAAGCGGGCCTCCATCGTCTTGAGCTGCCGCTGCTCGTGCTTGACACGGTCGACCAGGGCGGCCAGCCGCTGCGGACCGGTCAGGCCGGAGGCCAGGGGATCGGGCACGGCCGGGGCCTTGGCCGCGAACGCGGGGACGGCAAGAAACAGCGAAAGCAAGGTGACAGCAAGAGTTCTCATAGGTGTTTTCCAGGGCGGGTAGGTGAAGGTCGGGACGCCGCGCACAGAGAAGAACGATCGTATCGCGTCATTTCTTCCGTGGGCAAACTACTCGGCCTCGGCGCGCCCGAAGAGCAGCTCGACCAGGGGGCGGTCCTCCCGCCGGCAGAAGAGGTGGACGTGGTCTCCGTACTGGAGCACGGTGTTGCCCCGGGCCGCCAGGAGCTCGCTCCCCCGCACGACCAGCATTACGGCTGCTTCTTCAGGCAGGGGGACGTCGGCCAGCGCGGCGCCGCAGACCGGCAAGGCCTCGTCGATATGGAAGGAGAGGACGTCACCATTGAGCACCTGGGTCGAGCTGATCTCCAGGACCGCCTGGGGCGCCGGCGGCACCCCGGCGGAGAGGCCCAGGCGGCGGGCCAGCCACGCGACGGTGCCGCCCGGCACCAGGGCGCTCGCCACCACCACGAAGAAGACCACGTCGAACAGCCGCTCCGCCCCGGGCACCCGCTCCAGGACGGGGAAGGTGGCGAGGACGATGGGCACCGCCCCGCGCAGGCCGACCCAGCTCACGAACGCCGTCTCGCGGAAGGGGAACCGGAACGGCAGCAGGCAGAGCATCACGACCAGGGGCCGGGCCACGAAAGCCAGGACCATCGCGAGGGCCAGCCCCACCCAGGCGACTTCCAGGAGGCGGGAGGGGAAGACCAGGAGCCCCAGCACGAGGAACATCGTGAGCTGGCCACACCAGGCCGCGGTGTCGTGGAAGTGGCGCAGCCCCGCGCGGTAAGGAACTTCGCCGTTGCCCAGGATCACTCCCGCCAGGTAGACCGCGAGGAAGCCGCTGCCGGCCATCAGCGTGGGCAGGCCGAAGGCGAGGAGGGCGATGGCAAGGGTCAGCACCGGGTAGAGCCCCCCGGCCTGGAGCCGGCCGCGGCGCAGCAGGGCCCGTCCGGCGAAACCGGCGGCGAGACCGAAGACGGTGCCCACCACCAACTGGAGCAGGACCTCCAGGAGGATTTCAAGCCCCACCGCGCGTCCCGCGGCCAGGCTGCCCGTCAGCGACAGGGTGAGGATCACCGCCATGGGATCGTTGAGGCCCGACTCCAGCTCCAGGATGGTGCCCACCCGCTGCCGGACCTGGAGCCCGCTCCCCCGCAGGACCGAGAACACGGCCGCCGCGTCCGTGGAGGACACCACGGCCCCCAGGAG
>CAXTNS010000074.1:0-15682 GCA_964245465.1 uncultured Thermoanaerobaculia bacterium | reverse complement strand
GTGCGGCCGGACACCCAGATCGGCTGGCCGCTTTCGTCGAGCACCGACAGTTCGACGAAGAGCCGGCGGAAGCCCACGCCCGATGGGAGCTTGTGGCCCGCGAGGTTCTGGACCTCTACGTCAACCGTGAGGTGATCCTCCTCTATGGAAACCTTTTTCACCGCCACGGTTGCGGTCTCGTTGTCGGCCTGCTGGATCATGGAGTTGTAGGTGGTCGCCAGGGGAGCCACGCCGCGGGAGACGAGCACGGGGTCCTGGATGCGGATACCCAGGATGTCCGGAAACTGCTGCGCGATCTTGTTGAAGAAGACGTTCAGACCCACCAGCGCATGCCGTGCGAAAGGCTTTCTCGGCTTCAGATCGATTTCGGACAGGGGCCGCCGGTTCTCGGTCTGCGGCATGTTGCTCGCTTCCTGGATGGAGGCGATCTTGGATTCGAGGGTGCCATCCACTCCCGGATAGGTGGTGGCCATGTGACAGCTCTGGCAGGAGCGCGGGGTCGCTCCGCCGTCGCGAAAGTCACTCAATACCCATTCTGGATAGGTGGCCTGCTCGATGATGATCTTCGGCTTGCCGGTCTTGCGGTCAATGAACGGCTTGCTGCCGTCGAACACCGGCAGCACCACACTGTGGCAGCTTCCACAGATCTTGGAGGATTGAATGCCAGCGTACTGGACCGGTTTGGCTCCCAGCGTGTGATCCATCGGGACCTGCTGCGGTCCTTCGAACGGGCCGTGGATCTCCTCCGGCGCGCCCACGGAGAAATCACCCGTGAAGGTGTTTCCGATGGGTTTCTTCTCATCGATCTGGATGTGATGGCAGACGGTACAGGAGACGCCATCGCGGGCGAGGCCGCCGTAGAGGGGATCCCGCTTCTGCTCGGGCGTGACCGCCTGGTAGGGGATGGCGTTGACCATCCTGCGCTGGAACAGCTCGCGTTTCACGATGGGCTGTGAATTCTGGTTCAATCCCAACAACGCCGTGTTGTTGCAGACCTCATTGGCCTTCTTGGGATCGCCGGGGAACTGATCAAGGCAGAACTGCCGCTGCCCCATGACGCCATGGCAGTGCAGGCAAAGGTCTTGGACCACCGGGCCGATGCCGGCGTGCAGCGTCTCCTCGGACTCGAGCTGGGCGAAAAAGACCGGATCACGGCCCGCGAGTCCCATGGGCGAGCCGCGCCATTCGCCGTAGGGAGCGATGTTGATCAATCCTTCGTAGGCCTTCTGGCTCGCGGGCTGGAGCGTCATGTCGAAATGCATTCCCGTCGAGCCCGCGGCATGGCAGCCGACGCACTGGTCCGAGGTAAGGAAAAGCGGCGGTCCGCCAGCGCCGGCCACAGCGTGATCGTAGGGCTCCGGCGGCATGGCCAATTTCGCTTCGGCTTCTTTCCACGTCGGCTTCGTCACTCTCCGGGCCTTGAAGGTCTCTAGAAAATCTTTCGAATAGGCGGATAGCGGCTGGCTCACCCGGTTCACGCCGGAGGGTGGGCCGAAAACGTGGATGCGATCGTGCGCAGGCATCATCTCGACGTGCGCATCGGAAGCGACGTCGACGCTGTCCGTGGGATTGTCGTCCAGGAGAGGCGGCTCGTCCTGCAGGTAAAACGTCGGGAAACTGTTGGGCTTGCCGAGCACGAAAGCGAGGTTGGAAAAGGTGAATTCCGCCTCGGCCGAGGCGTGGCAGTTGACGCAGTAGTAGCCGAAACCCATCCACGGATATGGGAAGTTCGTCGGCGGCGGCCAGTCGAGCTGCGACTCCTGGGGCACGATGTCCGTGGGCACCCAGGTGGCCCACCACCAGCCGTCCTTGGCGCCATGCTGATCCTTGACCATGAAGGGAATGCTGAGCAGCTTGTGGTTCGCGGGACTCGAATCGCGGAGCATCTCCTCGGTCGTCGTGCCGTACATCAGCTTGACCACCATGGCGCCGTCGGCGATGGGTTGGATCTCTCCTTTGTTGTCCTCGGGGTCGAGCTTGCATCGCGGACAGGTCTTGCGGCACTCCGCGACGAATTCCCGCTTGCCGGCCGCGTCGCGCTCGCACATCCAGCGGTAGACGTCCGGCGAGTAGTAGACCAGCACCGAGCCGTGCACGGCCCAGCTCTGGCTGACCCAGGCCGGCAGGTGGGGATCGGAGGTCGACGTCCCGAGCATCGTGATCGTGGGGCCGGACGGACGGATCTGGACGTCGTGGGGCCACCCGAGGTGCTTGTAGCACTCCGCCTTCATGAAGCGGCCGAGGAGGAGCTCATACTCCGACTTCCTGAATTCGTATTCGCTGGGCAGCGGCAGCGTCTCCCGGCAGACCGCGGGGACGCTGTCCATTGCCTGATCCGTTGCCTGATCAACAGCGGGCTCCGTGGCCCGCACCGGAGGAACAGGCCGCAGCAGCGCCGACGCCGCCGCGAGCAGGGCCACCAGGATCAGGGAGAACGCGGCGCGGCGTGACCTCATCGGGGCCTCCTCGGAACGACCGTCAGGTGGAGCTCAGGAACTGGAAGGAGGGATGGTATAACGGAGGAAAGACGGCGGCCCCTGACTTCGGACCGCCCTCCTCCCACGAAAGGCGCTACTTCTCTAGAAACTCACCCGCACCCCCAACCGGAACGACGTCGGCGGTGTTCGCAGCACCGCTTTCTTGTAATCCTCATTGACCGGGTTCTGCGCGGCATTGTCGGCTTCCTGGAAGCCCCAGCGTTGATCCACCAGGATCGCTTTCTGGGCGTTGAGGACGTTGAAGACGTCCGCCAGGAGGTTGAAGGTCACGGGGCCGACCTCGACGGGATAGCCGAGGTGGAGGTCTGCTTCATAGTTGTCGGGTGTTCTCCCTTCGGCTCCCCGCTTGGTGAGGAAGAATTCATAGCGGGCGTAGATGTCCGAATAGCCGTAGCGGGTGATGGGAGTGCCGGAGCGCCAGTAGGCGGCGGCCCCTAAGGAGAGCTTCCACGGGCTGAACCAGGTGCCGGAAACCTTGAATTGATGCCGGCGGTCGTTCGACAGCGGGCCGGTGTTGGTGATCCGCGACAGGTCGCTGCCGTTGGTGAAGAAGTCGAAGTAGTCGTAGGCCGCCGTGATGTTCGGGTCGGGGCCGACGTTGGTGAAGGGAGCGTAGAGGCCGTCGAAGTTGCCGTCGAGCTTGGAGTAGATGTAGGAGGCGAGCCCCTGCCAGTTTTTCGAGCGGCGCTTCTGGAGGTCCAACTGGACTCCTTTGTAGACGCGCTTCGCCTTGGGCGCCGGGAAGGTCTGGGCATAGTCCAGGGTGAAAACCCGGCTCATGAGCCCTTCACCCGGATTGCCGATGCAGTAGGTGCCGTCGTCGGCGCAGAGGAAGTCTTCGATCACCTGTCCGTAGTCGCGGTAGATCCCCTTGATCCCGGCGGCCACGTCGGGCATCACCTCGCGCTCGTAGCCCAGGATGTACTCGTTGAGGTACTGGTGCTCGAGGTCGGGATCGACCGGCTCGGTGAAGCCGCCGAAGATGGCGGACGACGTATCTTCGAGGGCCGCTTCGGCCGCCGGATCGGGGGTCGTGCTCGTGGGGCTGAAGTTGAAGATACGGGCCTGCCGCTCGAAGGAGAAGGAGCGGACGACCAGATCCATGGGGAGTTGCTCGTAGTAGCGGCCGTACGAGCCGAAGACCTTGGAGCGCCCCTGCGCCTCGGGGTCCCAGACGAAGCCGAGCCGCGGCGCGTAGTCGTCCTTCAGGTCGACCCGCTTCTCACCCGAGGCGTCGATGATCTCCTGGCGGTCCCAACGGACTCCCAGATTGAGCGTCAGGTTCGGCCGCGCGGACCAGCGGTCCTGGAGGTACAGCGTGGTGACCTTGTGCTCGGGCGCGGCGATCAGGGCCGAGACCGGCGCGTTGTCCACGGTCGCGTCGGGTGTGGTCCAGTAGAAATGGCTGTAGATCGGCCGGCTCGGATCGAGCTTGTTCTCCAGGACGTCGACCTGCTGGCCGCCGGAGTTGCGGCGGACCACGTCGGCCGACTCTTCCTCGTATTCGGCCCCTGCCTTGAGCTGGTGGCCGCCGAGGAAGCGGGTGAGGGAGCCGCCCCAGAAGTCGCGGTCGAATTCTTTTTCCTGGATCAGGCCGAAGCCGCCGGTCTGGAAGACGTCGTCTTCCACCACCGTGCGGAACTGGATGCGGTCGCCGTCCGCGGTGGCCGGCCCCACGGAGTTCTCTTCCTGGTGGCGCGCGCCCTGGAGGCTGAACACCCAGTTGGCGCCCACAACCCCCTCGTAGCGAAGAGCGTAATCGCGCCCGCCGAAGCTGCGGAGGCCCTCGTAGGTGACGGGGTCGCCGTTCAGCGTGTGCTGAGCGTCGTTGACCGCGCCGGTGTCGTCGCGCGGGTCCTGGAAGAAGGTGGCGACGATCGACTGGGAGTCGCTCAGCCGGAAGGTGAGCTTGGCAGCGCCGAGGTCGCGATCGCTCTCGGACTCGACGGCCTGTCCCTCGCGCGGCCCCCCGGACAGGACGTTGTCCTGGGTGTTGCTGACGCGGTCGTAAGCGCCGAAGAACCAGAGCTTGTCCTTGACGATGTAGCCGCCGAGGCCGATGCCGTAATCCTCGCGGGTGAAGCCGGACACGGTGCCACTGGTCGCAACCACCTCGTCCGCGGAGCTTTGCAGGGAGTCGGAGTCGTAATAGCCGAAGACGTCGCCGTGGAACTCGTTGCCGCCGGACTTGGTGATCACGTTGATGATGCCGCCCGTGGCGCGGCCCAGCTCAGCCTCGTAGCCGCCGGTCTTCACGTCCACGGCCTCGATGAACTCGAAGTTGAGCTCTTTGCCCTGAAAGCCGTACTCGACGCCGGTCGTGTTGACGCCGTCCACGTAATAAACGTTTTCAGCGCCCGTGGAGCCGTAGACGCTGATCGAGGACTGGCCGGTGTTTTCCGGGTGGGCGTCCGAGGAGACGCCGGGGGTGATCTGAACCACGGATGAATAGTTGCGTCCCGTGGGCAGAGTCTCGAGGGCGCGCACGTCGAGGTTCGTGCCCAGCTCGGTCGTGGTGGTGTTCACGACCGGGAGATCGGTGGTGACCGTGATCTCCTCGCTCAGGGAGACGCCCATCACGGGAGAGAGGACGGTGTCCTCGTCGAGCCCCACGGTGACGTCCTTGCGGGAGTCGGTGGCGAATCCCGAGAGGGTGAAGGTGACGTTGTAGACGCCCGGGGGGAGGAGGGTGAGACGATAGTTGCCTGTCCCGTCGGTCACCGCGGTCCGGGACCCTTGCAAGGCCGGGCTCTGGGCCTCGACGGTGACCCCGGGAAGGACGCCTCCCTGTTCGTCCGTCACCCGCCCGACGATGCTGCCCGTCGTCTGGGCCGGGAGCGCGGACCCGAGGGAGAGAAGCAGCACCAACACAGCCAGGAACCGGCGGCAAAGCTGGCTCATTGCAATCTCCTTAAAGTGACGCGAATGTAACACAGCCTTACAGGTTCCCGAGCGCCGCCCGCACCTGCGGCTGCGCGGGATCGATCTTCAACGATTGTTCAAGCGCTCGCCGGGCTGCGGTGGTGTCGCCGAGGCAAAGCTCGGAGAGACCCAGGGAGGCCCAGGCCATGGCGTTCTCCGGTGCCTGGCGGGACGCCTCGGCGAAGTCGGACCGGGCAGCCGCGCAGTCCTGGGCCTCCAGGCGGTGGCGGCCGCGGAGGAGGCGCAGGTCAGGGTCCTCCGGAAGAGCGGCCACGGCGCCGTCGAGCAGCTTGAGAGCCCTTCCGGCCTGGCCGGCGCGCAGGAGATCCAGGGCGCGCGCGCCGGCCCGTTCAGCGGCTTCAGGGAGTCCGGCCGCCGCGGCCTGCATGAGGAGGTCGTCGGAGCGCTCAGGCTCGCGCCCCTCGGCATGCAGCAGGTCGCTCAGGTTCCAGAGCGCCGAGGCCGAGCGGGGATCGAGCTTGAGGGCGCGATCGAACGCAGCGGCGGCTTCGCGGGTCCGGCCAGCCTGGCGGAGGAGGAGGCCTTCGTTGTTATAGGAGGCCGGGGTGCGGGTCGATCCCGTCCCGGCGGGAGCTCGCTCGGGCTCGCTGCCTCCGATGTAGCCAAGGGCCCGCAGCTTGTCGACGTCCCCACCAGAAGAAGCGGTCTCGGCAGGAGGCGTGGACGGTAGAAGGGCGCGGTAATCCACCGTCTCCTCCCCCGCCGCCGGAGCCCCCGGCAGGGGCGGACCCGTGAGGCCGGCACCAAGCGGCAGACCGAGGAGGGAAAGGAGAGTGGCGCAGACCTGGGCCACGCCGCCACGCTCGCGTGCACCGGTCGCGATCCCAGGCCCCCACAGCAGGTAGATCCCCTCGTCGCGGTGCCAGAGCCCGGCCGTGGCTGCCGCGGCGCTCGGGATCTTCTCGGGCCGCGCCTCGCTCCAGAGAAATCCATGATCCGAAGCGATCATCAGGACCGCGCCCTGGCGCTCCGCCAGCTTCCGGTACTCCCCGAGCAGACGGTCGATCTCGGCGAAATAGATCTCGGGAATCCGGTGGAACCGCGCGTAATCCTCCTCCCCCACCTCTGGCCGCCGCGGCGGTGCATAGGGAGCGAAGACGTGGCCGATGGTGTCGGTCCCCTGCAAATAGACGATCGAGAGGTCCGGGCGGTGCTCGGCGATCCACGTCCGGGCCAGGGCATCGTAGGCGCGGGTCTCGACGAGGATGCGCCGTAGCGCGCTCACGGGATGGGCGTATGGGTCCGGCCGTGAGACAGCCTCCTGGAATTCCGCTTCGGTGAGACCGGGGAGATAGGCGCGCATCGACGCGAGGTCCACCTCCTTCTCCACCTTTTCCAAGACCTGCCGCGCCCAGCCCTGGCGGTCCGGAGGATGGACCGATCCGGCCGGCGGCGGTCCGGACGTAGTGAACGAGGAAAACCGGTCCGCCACGAGGAGACCGCGGACCGGCTCGGCGGGCCAGGTGGCCCACATCCCGAAGACGGCGACGCTCCGTCCCGCCGCCGACGCCATGTTCCAGACCGCCGGCACCCGCCGCTCGCCGCGGGGGATGGGCTCGCGCTCGCCGGTCCGCGGATGGAACCGGGTGAAGTCCAGGATGCCGTGCGCCAGCGGGCTCACGCCGGTCATCTCCGTAGTCCAGACAAGTGGCGAAAGAGGTGGCCGAATCGTGGTCAGCACCCCGGTCCGCCCCTCGCTCGCCAGGGCGGCGAGGTTGGGCATGAGGCCGGACTGCATGGACCTGTCCAGGAACTGCCAGTCGGCGCCATCCAAGCCCACGAACAGCACGGGCCTCCCATTGCGCACGGCCCGAGCGATCTCCGGGACGACCGGTGGATCTCCGGGACCGGCGCTCGGGAGTAGAGGCTGGCGGCAGGCGGCGAGCCCGGCGGCCAGGAGGAGAAGGGTGGTGCGGGCGATCATCTATGTGGGTATATCAGAAGAGCTGGCCCCGGATCGCTCTCTTTTCCGCCTCTCCCTCACGACGGCCAGTGGAGCCGTCCTACCCGAGAGGAGAGATCCATGAAGAAAGCGCGGGCCAGCGAGCTTCTCCAGGATGGCATCAGCAGCGGGCTTCGGCGACTTGTCCAGAAAGGTTGTACAATAGTGCCATGGCGATTGAGACGACCTATAGCCAGGCACGCGAGAAGTTGGCCTCCTTGATGGATCGCGTCACTGATCATCTAGAAGTGGTGATCATCACCCGCCGCGGGGGCAAGCGCGTCGCCCTGATCGATGCCGCCGAATACGAAGGGTTGCTGGAGACCGCTCACTTGACGCGCTCGCCGCGCAATGCGGAACGGCTCTGGCTCGCTCTCGACCAGGCTCGTGGTGGCGAAGGCATCAAGATGAGCGTCGAGGAGCTGCGCCGCGAGGTTCTGGGTGACGAAGGCGACAGGTGAGGAGCGGGGGGCACTCTTCACTCCGGCTTTTCTCGAAGATCTTCGCTGGTGGGTGAAGACGGACCGCAGGGTGGCGCTCCGTGTCCTCGACCTGCTGGACGCGGTGTTGCGCGATCCTTTCGACGGGCTTGGGAAGCCGGAACCGCTCAAGCATCTCGGTTCCGGCATCTGGTCCTGGCGGATCACCCAGGAACATCGCCTGGTCTACTCGGTGGGAGCCGAGCGGATCGACTTCCTCCAGGCCCGCTACCACTATTGATCCGCCGGCCCAGGCGGCCTCAAGACCCGCTGCCCGTCCAGCTCCCGGTATTTCCCGACTCGAAACCGTCGGCGAACACGTCGTTGCCGATCGTAAACGTGATCGATTCAGGGTCTCCGGTCTTGAACAGCTCGATCCTGTGGACGATCACGCTTGTCGGCGGCTGATCGGTGTCGAACCAGAAGTTGTACATCGTCCCGAAGCGCAAAGCGTTGGCGTTCGGATTGGCGGCGAAGGAATCGGTGGTCCAGGAGAGGGTTCCGGCGATCGAGGAGACCGTCCAGTCGAGAGTCGAGTACGGCTCCCCAGAGTGAGAATCGATGTCCTTGAAGCCGACGTTGCTGAAGTTGGCCGCCACCGGGAGGTCGACCTCGAACGCGCGGGCGCTGCGGTCCGAGTTGAGGTTGTGGACGGCGTACTCGTAGTGCCAGAGGCCGCCTCCCAGATTGGTCACCTTGCGCCCCACGTGGAAGCGCTCGACGACCGGTCCCAGGACGTCGGCGTTGGTCAGGGTCACGCTCGGGTCCTGCTGCTTCCAGGCGTTGATCGCCGGCTGCCGCTCGAAGAAGGTGCCGGTCATGGTCAGGGGATAGCTCGGCCCTTCACCGACCGTGACCTGCCGGTACGAGGCATTGTTGAGACCGTTGCCGGCGAGAGCGTCGTGGGGAGAGATGTAGTGCGCCTCCGCCCAGTAGGTGGCGCCGACGTTGAGCGCCGGATCCAGGGCCGTCGTGAGAACCTTGATCCGCTGATCGTAGACTTCGGTCGCCTTTACCACCGAATAGGGATAAGGGTAGTCGCCGTTGGCGGCGTTGACTTCCGAGCGGCGGCCCAGCGGCGGGCTACCGTTTTGGAACGCGACATAGGGGTCCATGCATCCGACGCCGAGTTGGTTCTCGCCGGCCGGCGGGGATTCGCAGGTCTGTCCCGCGGGACCCGTACAGCGGGCGTCGCGCCCATTGAGCGACGCGAACCCGTGCTTCAGCCAGCTCATGCCGATCTGGTCGAAACGGCCGTTCTTGAGCCGGTACAGGTTCTGGGCAATGACCGGATGATCATTTGTCGACGCGCCGGGAGCGCAACCGCTGGTCTGGTCGCACCAGTTGAGCGGCGCGTTCCCACGGTTGCAGGCGTTGGTGCCGATCGAGTAGGCGGCGAATCCGTCGGCAGAGCCCCAACTGTCGATATCGGTGAACTCGAACACCGTAACGTCCGGCCCGACCGCGGCGATGTCCGCGGCGTCGGTCTGGGCGGAGCCGTCGATGGCGGCCAGGAGGACCGCCAGGGCGGCAATGCAGCCGACCGCGATGAGAGCGCGGCGGTTGGAGGCGGAGCGCAGTCGGTTCTTCATCGCTTGGAACCTCCTCTCATAGCAGCTCAAGGATAACCTATTACTGCCGGACGGGAACGTCGAGGAAGCTGGAGCCGAGCCACTGGACGTTCAGCGGCTCCCTGACGTCGGCGATGGTTTCGTCGCTGACGTCCTTGCCCGTGCCGTAGTTGATCTGCGCCCCGGGCGACCGGAGGATCCGGAGCACCGCCACCAGCCGGCTGCCGGTTTCAAACTTGCGGCTGGTCAGGCGCCCGCTCTGGAAGTCGAGCCGTTGACGCCGGCCCGGCGTCAATAGTTGACGATGGCCGCGGTCCCGAACGTAGCTGGCGCGCCCCATGGAGAAGGAGAGCTCAACGTACTCCCTCCGCGCCGTCTGCTCGTACAGCTCGACGCTGAAGTCCAGGTCCTTCTTGTTGGCGATGAAATCGAGCCGTCCGGAGAACAGGCCGCTCAACTCGGTGGGCTTCAGGAAAGGATCGCTCACGAAGACGAGGGCGGTCGATCGGTTCAATTCCTTGTCCACGATGCCACCGCCGGGAACCATGGCATCGGCATCCGTGCGGTCCGCGAGATCGACCTTCTGCGGAACGAAGACACCGCTCGTTGGTCTCCGGGTGAGTTGGTAATCGTCTCCATTCCGTTGCGGGCTGAGATAAAACCTCAGCGCCTGAGGGCTCATCGCGGCGAGCGAAGGCGCATGCCGCCATTCGTTCGCGCCCATCACCTGGTAGTTCACTTTGTCTTTCAGGAGGGCCGGCTTGGGGCCGCCCTTGAACACGAAGTCGAACCATTGATAGCGCAGCTCGCCGAGGTCGATCTGCGCCACCGGATCGGTCTCGTAACCTCTCAGGATTGTCTGGGGATTGCCGAGCCGGCTGATCGTACCGCGCTGGCCACGGACGTGATCGTAGGGACCGATGACCAGGTAATGCTCGGTGCGCGGATTGTATCGATGGTGCTGGAGGACGTAGTAGAGCGCACCGATCTCGGCGCCATCGTAATAGCCGGTGGTGGTCAGAACCGGGATGTCGATCCGGGCGAATTCCTTTCGATAGGGAATCATGCCCTGCCAGTAGGAATCGTAGCTCGGATGATCGAGCCACCGGCCCCAGAAAGGATTGGGCGTGCCGTCGATCTTTTCCATGGACCGGTAGGCCTGGCCGCTGACGTACCACTCGCGGTTCATCCGCCACCAGCGCCCGCGGTCGTTGTACGGCGCGTTATCCAGCGTCTTGTTCGTCGCGGTATAGAAAGGCCAATAGTAGTTGAAGCTTTGGATCACCTGGCCTTCCATGGGCGTGTCGATGCCGGGAGCCACCGCCACGGACGGCATCAGCGCCTTGAGCGCCTTCGGCCTGTGCTTGGCCGCGGCCCATTGGGTGAAGCCCTCGTAGCTGCCCCCGAACATGCCGACCCGGCCGTCGCTCCACTCTTGCCGGCTGATCCAGTCGATGACGGCGGCCGCGTCGGCGCCGTCGTGCTCGTAGGGCACGGGCTTGTCGGGGCTGCACCCCTTGCCGCGCGTGAGGCCCTCGACGCCGGCATAGCCGTTCGACGCCGTCCGCCGGGCCTCTTCGAGCAGGGTCTGGGGGTTGGCGTAGATGGTGAAGTTGAGCAGCGCCGGCAGGCGTCCAGTCGCCGAACGGGGGCGCACCACAAGGGCGCAGACCGTCACGCCCTCCGGGGTTCGTATCGCGATATCTTTGTCGATGACGTAGCGCCGTGCGTCATCCTCGGCGATGAGGGAAGCGGCGAGCGGCTCCAGACTCCTCAGGACCTGATCGCCCTGGTAGGCGCGGATCAGGGTCAGGGCACCGGCGAGCGAGATGTCGCTCTGGCCACGCTGCGGCGCCAACGCATCGTTCAAGGTCTGCCGGACCGCAAAGAGATCGGTGCTGAGCGCGCGGATCACCAGGGCCGCGGTCCGGTCGTCCAGACGGCCGAGGGTTTCGCGGAACGATCCCTGAAAAACCTCGTCGAAAGAGCCCTGCCGGGCCTTGGCCCCGGCGAAGATCCCGAACAGGATACGGGCCGCGACGGCCTGAAGGGGCTCGCCTTTCTCCTCCATGCCGCGCAACGAGGCCAAGGTCTCACCCGCCTCCGCGTACTGGCCGGCGACGATCTGCAACCGAAACAGGTTGTCGAGATACTTGCGGCGATCCTCCTCCCGGTAGGAGGCAATCACCTCACGCGCCAGTCCGGGCATAGACTGGGAAAGCGCCGCGGGATCTTCGACCGTCGCCTGCGGAAAGGCGAAAGTCTGCGCCTCCGCCGAGGGTAGAACCAGTAGACAGAAACAGACGAGACAAAGAGATTTAAACATCCAACCCCTCGCGCACAGCCGTATAAGTTACGACAGGCGCACTCGCGCGCCTGTCCCCAGTTCCAAGAGGAAGACTACATGCACACCAAGATCAATACCACCGCCGCGGTCCTGCTGCTCGCGGCGTGCGGATGGGCCTGCCAGGTGCGGGCCGACGCGGCCGACAAGGTGATTCCCGCTCCGGCGCTCGATACGCCCGCCGCCGAGGCGAAGGGGCTCGAGACCGCGGTGCTCGCCGGAGGCTGCTTCTGGGGTCTCCAGGGCATGTTCCAGCACGTGCAGGGGGTGACCAAGGTCGTCGCCGGCTATTCGGGAGGCACCCAGGAGACCGCTCACTACGAAATGGTGGGCACCGAGAGGACGGGCCACGCCGAATCGGTGGAAATCACCTTCGACCCCAGGAAGATCTCGTACGGGCAACTCCTGCGGCTCTACTTCTCCGTCGCCCACGACCCCACGCAGCTCAACCGCCAGGGTCCGGACACGGGGCCCAGCTACCGTTCGGAGATCTTCTTCACCTCACCGGCCCAGGAGCGCATCGCCAAGGCCTACGTGGCGCAACTGACCAAGGCCAACGTGTTCAGGAGTCCGATCGTCACCAGAATCGAGCCCCTGAAAGGTTTCTATCCGGCGGAGGACTACCACCAGGACTTCCTGATCCGCAACCCCAGCCACCCCTACATCGTGCGCAACGACCTCCCCAAGGTCTACGCCCTGAAGCGGGTCTACCCGGAGGTCTATCGCGACGCCCCCGTCATGCTCAGCGTCCGTTGACCCCCTGGTTCTGAAGAATCGCGTTCCACACCAGGGGGTGGCTGCCGATCGTCGAGCCGCGCCAGACGGGGTTGATGGCGAAGAGCAGGAGGCGCCCCTGGCCAACCGGCACCTCGACCACCGCGGCGCGGCGCGCCAGCTCGCCTCCGTTCTCCAGCAGGCCGGAGACCAGCAGGTCGTCGGCGTCGCCGAAGCGCACCAGGGTCTTGGGGCGGTACGCCTCCGGGATCACGGAGGCATTGTTGCGCAACTCCTCGAGTTCGAGCGGCCGGGCTTCCCAACGTTCGACTTTGGCCTTGGTGGGCTGCGACGGCTGGGCGGGCCGCCCCTGAGGCGCGTCCGTGTCCTTGGGACCGCCGCGACCGGTCGGGCGGTCCTCCTCTTCCTGGGGCCAGCCGCCCACCGCGGAGTTGCTCAGCTCGAAGCTCATACCCTCGGCGCTGTAGACGGAAAGGCGGTCGCCCAGGCCCTCTACCACCGGCGATTTGGGGTCGGGGAACCGGGCGTCGAGCACGCTGCCGACCACTTTGAGGTTCCCCGTCTTCGCGACACGTACGCCGGGAGCCATCCCCGTCATGACCAGCAGTCGCGCCGTATCCTCCACGGCCACCAGCAGGCCTCCCTGCTCCACGAACCGGCGGAGGTGATCGAGCCCGGCGAATCCCAGGCCGGGCCGCTGATCGTCCGTGGAATCGATCCGCCCGAGGTTCGGAGTCTCCGGCGTCGTCTTCCAGGGCATGGGCTCGCCCCGTGATTCGCCCCGTGACTCGCCCCGTGATTCGCCCCATACTGGCAGGCCGTTGACGATGCGCAGCGGATC
Source organism: uncultured Thermoanaerobaculia bacterium (assembly GCA_964245465.1). Classification (GTDB taxonomy): domain Bacteria; phylum Acidobacteriota; class Thermoanaerobaculia; order Multivoradales; family UBA5704; genus DATARR01. The sequence goes on along the minus strand of CAXTNS010000074.1, from coordinate 2,329 downwards.
CCTGAAACCCACGGGCGGGAAAAGGATGACGTCATAGCTCTTCGCGAGGTCCGGATCGGCCGCCACGTCCTGGGTGCTGATGTAGGTGTAGGGGACCTTCAGCAAGTCGAGGCGCTGGCGCCACCAGCCCTCGGTCTGAGTGTCGAGCCAGGTGTGCAGCAGCGCGATGCGCGGTTTCCCGACCGGACGCGTCGCGACCTTTGGCGCGGCGACCGTCTCCACCGCCACGCCGGTCTCCGCGGTTATACGTTCGAGGGCGTTCTTTTCCATCCCTGAAACCAGCCAGGTCCCGCGCGGGTACTCGCGCCCGCCGGCCTTGAACGGCTCGGTCACGGCCTCGACCTTGGCATCCCCGAGGGCGTACCGGAGGCTGAACATCGCGTCGTCCCCGCGTTGAGCGACGGCGAACACGGAGCCGCTGCCCCCCCCGGTGACACCGCCACCGCGCAGCCTGCCCGGCTCCTCGACGCGGCTCATGGACGCCTCCAGCACCTTGCGATCCGTGATCCGCGCGGCCTCGGTGTCGAACAGCGCGGGGAAGCTCCAGCCGGTGTCGTCATAGGGGTTCTTCTGGGGATCGTCCGGGCTCCAGTACTGGCGGTCGAGCAGGGCGTCGGCGATGCGGCTGTAGGGCTGGTCCATGCGCACGACGTAGCTGCCGGCCGGGAACGTCCGTTTCGAGCTCGCATCCTTCGGGGTCGGCGTGGGTACGGTGAACGCCTTGTCGGCGCGCGAGATCTCGACGTGCTGGAGTTGCAGGACCCGGAGCAGCTCCGCCTGGGCGCCCGGCCGCCGGTCGTCCGCGGGAAGCACGTAGGCCACCGGCCCCTCCCGCTCCGGCTTGGCGATCGAACGCTTGCTCTTTTCCCAGAAGTTCCGCAGCAGCAGCTCGCGATTTTCCGCCGTAAACGCCAGCGAGATCAGGAGGCCCGTCTGCTGATAATTGTTGTTGTTGCGCTGCGACCAGGAAACCGTGCGGTACGGAGGGTCCTGGCGGTACCAGGTGCGGGATGCTTCGTTCGCATCGAGCTCGCGCGTCTCGGTATCGGCGCCGGCATTGCCGAAGGTCTCATAGAGACGGGAGATACCGTTGTGCATGGCCGCCATGAACATCAGATAGCCCGGGCTCCAGGTATCGAAATCGCCGTGGGTGTAGACGCCCGGCATACCGAATTTTCCCATCTGGGCCACGTTCATCCATCCGAACAACTGCCACTCGTTGGTGAGGATGGGATCGACCCAGGCATTGTACGGACCGTCTCCCACCGTATTGTCATAGAGGAACGGCACCGACTCGTGCAGGTCGTGCAACACCTGGGCGTGCCATCCGAGATAGGTGTCGAGCACCTGGCGGGACAGGGAAAGCGTCAGCCCCATGGCATCGCGGTTGTTGTCGTGCGCCACGTAATGCCCCCAGTAGGACAGCAGGGGCCGGGTCGCCTTGGGATGAGCGAGATGCCAGCGATAGACGTCCACCATGCGGTTGCGGCCGTCGACCTCGACGACCGGCGTAATGAGAGTGATCACGTTTTCGCGGATCGCGCGGATGTACGGGCTCTCGTCGACCACCAGACGGTAAGCAAGCTCCATCAGCGCCGTGGGAGAGCCGGTCTCAGGGGAATGGATCGTGCCTGTAATGTAATAGACCGGCATGCTCGACGTGATTAAAGGCTCGGCCCTCTTGTCATCGAGCTTCAGCAGACGCGGGTCCGCCAGTTGCGCGAGACGGGCATCGTTCTCTTTCTGATGCTCCAGGTTCGACTCGGAGCTGATCGCCACCGCGATCCGTTCGCGGCCCTCTTCGCTCTTCCCGATCGAGATCACCCGTACCCGGGGGCTCGCCTCCGCGAGCATGCGAAAGTATCGGTGCACCTCTTCCGCATAGGGCAGGATTCCCGGCGCCCCGGCTACGTCGCCGAGGACCGCGCTCGGGCTCGGCACGGTCGCGGACGCCGGCAGGTAGTCGGTCAGCGGCGAGTTGAACTCCGGCGCCGTCGTGTACTGGCGGATCTTCGCCGTAGCGCCGGCATCCATGGGCTGATTGAGATCGGGCTTGAGATCGGCGGGAACGCGGGTCTGGGCGGCGAGGGAAGTCGCCAGCCCGAGGACTGACAGAAGAACGGCAAGGACGAATCGACGCATCGAGATCCTCCGGAGAACGGGACGAACCGTGACGGCATGCATCCTATCTCCAACTCTGGGCTGATTCAGACGCTTGACCTCCAGACAGAGCCTTGATATCTTTTTTTTTTTTTAATTATTCGTTTACGTCATATATCTACACGCCAGGGAGGGGATATGGCCAAGGAAATGCTATCCTCGTTTTGTA
>CAXTNS010000073.1:9052-15952 GCA_964245465.1 uncultured Thermoanaerobaculia bacterium | reverse complement strand
CTCTCTGGATTCCCACTGGATTTTGACCCCGACCCAATGGATCCGGGATTTTTCTGCTGGGTTGCGACCCGTATCCAATGGGTCGGGCGGTTTTTCTAATGGGTTGCGGCCGGTAACCAATGGGTCGGCAGCTTTTCCTGCTGGGTACGGTGTTTTTTCTGCCAGGAAGGAAGCGAGCTCCAATAGGTCAGACGCTTTTTCTAATGGGTCGAGGAACCGGATCCAATGGGTCCGAGATTTTTCTACCAGGTAGGAAGCCGGATCCAATGGGTCCGAGGTTTTTTCTGGCGGGTCGTGGCCGCGATCCGGGATGCACCAGAGATGCCGTCGGTAATCTCCGGGCAGGGCTCCGATCTCCAGCATCCATTTTGTGGCGGGAAGCCCGACTTTGGTCCCCCACGCCCCTATTCCGAGGTCAGAAGAGCATTGATCTTTTTTTCGAGGTCCTCGTACGGGGGCAAGCCTTTGACCATGTCCAGGATCTGGACCTTGTCGCTCCCTGGAATCCGCCGCCCGAGCAGATAGGCCGGCGTGCCGTTGATGCCGAGGTTCTGGACGGTCCTCATGTCTTCGCGGATCCCTGGCACCGTCTTCCCGCTGGAGATGCACTTCTGGAAGGCCGGGACATCCAGGCCGAGCTTGCCGGCATAGCCGGCAAGCTGCTCCGCGGCGAGGGCGTCCTGGTGCGCGAACAGCTCATGATGCATTTCCCAGAACTTGTTCTGGTCAGCGGCGCAGGCAGCAGCCGCGGCGGCTTTGGCAGCGTCCGGGTGCATCGGAAGGGGAAAGTCGAGAAAAATGAGCTCGACCTTGCCGGTGCGAACGAACTTCTCATAGACCTGCGGCAGCACGTTCCGAGCGCCCTGGGCGCAGTAGGGACACTGGAAGTCCGAGACTTCCACGAGGACGAGCCCCGGGTTACCCTCCTTCCTGGAGGGATCGTCGCCGACGGAGATTTTGGGGCCGTTCTGGGCCCAGGACCGCGACCCGAGCAGGATCAGAGTGCCAAGCAAGAGCATCACCTAGCGAGCCATGCCGTTCCTCCTTTGCCGGGAGTGTAGCATTGACGCAGGCGAGCTCCCCGGATGCCCTACTTCAGCTCGAACCGCCCCGGATCGATCTCCGGATTGACCTGCACCTTCTCCACCGTCAGCGACACGTTGCGGATGCTGTACTCCATGTCCTGGCGGTGAGCGATCACCAATCCCTCGACCGTGCGGAAATCCGAATAGTAGGTCCAGCGGTCCTTGGGGTCCGGCAGGTCGAGCGTGCGGTCGAACCGCGCGATCTCGAGATAGCTCCCGGGATCGAGATACCAAGTCTCCTCCGCCCCTCCCTTGCGGGTGACCTTGAGCTTCAGGGCGGGCTGGCCATCGATCTCCTCCTTGCCGAGGAGCTCCACCTTGTTGCCCTTGGCGGCCGCGTCCACGAGGGGACTCTCGATCTCGACGACTCGCCAAGCGAGCGTGGCCTGGGGCTCCGGGACATCCGCCGGCTGCGCGGCCCCGAGGATGGGATGGATCCACCGGGTGGCCAAGCCGTTGTGGACCACCGTGACCTTCTCTCCGAGCATCGACTGCTCGTAACGGGCCGAATCGGGCCGCCGCCATTCGAAGACGAACGGGGCGGACTTGCTGAAGTTGGCCTGGGTGCCGGTGACGATCAGCGAATTCACCGCACGCCACTTCTCCAGGCCGCCGTGCGCCGCGGCATGCCTGGCGAGCACCTCGTCGAGCGTCTGTCCGCTGGCGGCGCCGGCCGCCGGAGCGAGCACGGCAGGGATCAGGAAAAGACAGAGGGCGAGCTTGCGGGTCATGATCATCTCCTTATCCGGCAGCCGGCGGCGCGGCCGGGGTTCGCACGTCGAGGACGATCATCTCGTCTTCATCCCGCAGATAGATCCGGCCGTGAGAGAGCACCGGGGCGACCCAAGTCTTGCCTTCCAGCACCTTGATCTTGCCTTTTTCCTGGAAGCCCGCGGGCGTGGCCTCGGCGAGGATGAGCTGTCCCTGATCGCTGAGGACGTACAGCAGGCCGTCCGCCACGATCAGCGAGCCCTTGCCGTAGCCGCGCTGGACCCACTTCTGCTCCCCCGTCCCGACCACGATGCACTTCAGGCTCGCGTTGTCGAAGCCGTAGATGTGCCCCTCGTACAGCACCGAAGAGCTGAAGTGGTTCTTCATCACCCGGTTGTTCCAGATTTCCTTGACCGTGGCCTTGCCCTCCGATTTGCCGATCTCCAGGAGGACGGAACCGACGTCTTCCGACGCCGACGCGAAGATCCGGTTCGGAGGGACGAACAGGGGCGACGCGATGGCTCCCCCTTTCCAGGGATACCGCCAGTGCACCGTGCCGTCCGGGAGGAGGGAAAAGATGTCGCCTTCGATCGTGCGGACGAATACGTACTGCCGGACGCCGTCGATCGTCACCGCCAGGGGCGTCACGTAACCCGGTCTGCCATCCAGGGCGGACCAGCGGAGCTTGCCGGTCTTCTTGTCCAGGCCCACCACCGCCTTCCCCTCCTTGCCGCCGGCCTGCAGGATCAGGAGGTCGCCATCCACGAGCGGCGAGGAGGCGAACCCCCGGTTGGGCGTCGTGCTGCCGAGCTCCTTCACCAAGTCGAGCTCCCAGAGGCGCGAGCCGTCCTTGATCTTGAGAGCGTGCAGGCGGCCCGTGGCGGAGAGCACGTAGACCACGTCCCCGTCCACCGTGGGGGTTGAGCGCGGGCCGTTGCCGAACGTTTCGGGGAAGATCGGTCCGAGGGGAACGCGCCAGACCACCTCGCCGTTCGCCTCCCGCAGGCGGTAGGCCATCTCGCTCTCCCCCTCCACGGCGAGGGTGTAGAGGGCGTCGCCCACCGCGGTCACGGTGGAGAACCCGTTGCCGATGGGCTTCTTCCAGAGAACCTTCGGACCGCTCTCCGGCCAGCTCCGGAGCAATCCCTTTTCCAGAGAGACCCCGTTCTGCTGCGGACCACGGAACCGCGGCCAGTCCGTCCCTACCGACGGATCGGCTCCCCTGGCCGGTGTCAGACCCGCCCCGAGGACACCAAGGAGCAGTAGGGTTGTCAGGATACCCCGAGCACACCACGACCTCTTCATCGGATAGACCTCCTCTTCCTCACGATGGGCCTAGGTACGCGGAGGCCTGCAAAAAGTTTCCGGACGTGCCCTTCTTCTTTATCGATTCAGTGGGCCACGGTCCACCGGTGCTGGAAGAAGTTATGCGGGATGTCACTCAGGAGAGAGGCGGTCGATAGAGTTCCCAGACTAGGCGAGCGATCTCGCGCTGGATCTCGTTGATGCGCCTCTGCCGGCGGCGGATGCTCTCTACCTGCTCATCAAGGAATCTCGCGAGGGCGAGCAACCCGCCCTCGCTCCGCGGCAGAGCCATGGAGGCTTCCGCGAGCGGCCCTGGCAAACTCCCTAGAAGGCGGGCAAGAAGTGCGGCGACCTCCTCCTTCTTCCCGACGGCCTTACCCACGCGAGCCACCGTCTCACGACGCACTCGTATCTCAGAGCTAATGGCCTTCGCCCCATTAAGGTCGCGCTGAAAGGCCGCCTCCTCGATCTCAACGAGGGAAGAGGGTAGCTTGAGAATGGTGAGGTGCTCGATTCCCGGGTGCTCACGCCGAAATCGCTCCGTCAGAGCACGCACCGGAATCTCGACACGATTCCCTATCCGAAAACCTTCGTCTTCGAATGCCACCAGCTCCCGCCACAACCTATGCCGCTCCTGTTCGAGCCGCACGAGTGGCTCCTGCTCCGGCAAAGCGATCCGCTTCACCGGGATCGCCTTGAGGTCGTCAGGGTAAACGTCATCTTTCATTGACCGCTTCTCGGCAAAAAGCCATTGTTGTAAAGGCTCGCTGAGCGCAAGTGCGCAGAGATACCATTCCGAGAAATCGCGAGACAACGCAGCATTGTATTCACCGCTCAGCGCGGATCTTGCATGAGCAAGCGAACGGTTTTCGACCTCGGCGAATTCGGTCCACCGAACTGCGACTCGGACGGTATGGGGAACCATCAAAAAATTGCTGTAGGAGCCGTCGTCTACCGCAACGCCGGTAAAGGCGCCGAACATAATTTTGGGAACACGAAAGAGCTCCGGAAAGGTCGATCTCCGCACCCGGGCCGGGCATCGGGTGTTTTCTCCGTATTCGAGCCATTGTTTGTGGCCAATACCTCCCCGGAGCACCTCTCGCGAATCAAGATATGGTTTGTTATGGATCTCATCCCTGCGGCCAACAAGCAAATCATCCCTTTTGAAGGCCCTATGCCGAATCCGCTTACCATCCTTTCCCAGGTCCTCTACTAGGACCTCGCCAAATACGGCAGGGTCATAAGAAGCGGGAACCTGGACAATTTCACCATCTTGGAGCTTCTCGTCTGAATTCAGCACCATTCCTACTGAGATATAGCAGATCTCCTCTAGGCGCACTGTGTTCGCAAGGTCAAGAGTCGCCTGTTCTCGCACGCGGAAAAGACGGTCGGGGTCGGCCTCAGCCTGGACAATTTCGTCGAGTGGCTCGGCGATGATTTCTCCCCGGGAGTCTTTTCTATCGGCGATCGCTCTCATGACTCTGTGCTCTGGCGCCGGGATGCCGCGCGAGAACGAAAAGATCACGTTGTTCTGCCACTTAGCGTCTTCGAACAGCTTGAGCTTGCGAGTCATCAGAATGTCATGGAGGGTCGTTTTCCGGGCTAGCAGCTCTCGCAGCTTCTCGGCATACGGAGCTGTTGCCAACGATTCAATCGTTACCAGACAGCAGCGGGCATCATGACGGTCGGCCAGCAGTCGCTGGTACTGCTCGACAAAAGGAACGTAGAGGTCCCACTTCTGGTGGCGAGTCGAGAACCACTCCTGATTTTCGATTTGGCGCCGGTACGCGGCCCAGGCAGGAGCATCTTCGTCGGCTCGCACATACGGAGGATTGCCGACCAGAACGTCAAAACCGGTGGCGAACGGACCGGTGCGAGCTTTCATCTGTTCCGCTGCAGCGCGATCCTTGCCCAGCAGGAAAAGCGATGTTTCGGACACCTCGCCGAGCCTTTCCGCGACGATCAGCGAATCCTCGCAGTAGATCCGGAACCGATCCACCACCAGCGTGACGCCTTCATCCTTCGCCTGCTTGAGGAGGTCGAGCACCTGGATGAGCAGGTTCGTCTCCGCGAGATAGCAGGCGAACGGGTTGATCTCAAGACCGTGGAGCGCACGCTGGACTTCTTCGAGCGCCGGCCGGAGCTTCGCCGTCGGGATACGGCCGTCGGGATTGCGCATGGCGTCAAGAAGGCGGCGGCAGGCCTCGACCAAGAAGCTGCCAGAGCCGCAGGCTAAATCGGCGAGCCGACGGCCTACGATCTCCTCGCCGCGCCAGCCGGCGAGATCGAGCATGCGGGTCACCAGCGGCTTTGGCGTGTAATAGCGCCCCTGTTCGTGCTTGCCCTCTTCGAGGTACCGGCCGTACACGGCGCCTATAATGTCGGTGTCGATACCTTCGAGGTTGAACGAGTTAAGGACGAGCAGGGCGCGCAGAAGCATCTTGTCGTCCATCCGGTACCAGTCGAAGAGCTCGGAGGCGCCGTAGAAGTGGACGTAGACGTTCTGCGCGCATTCGTAGGCCATACGCGTCAGGTATTCGTAGGAGCGTCCCGAGGCATAATCGAGGTACTGCGGCACCCGCTCCTGCCAAAGAAGCAGCCCGCCATCGGACAGCTTACGCTTGAACAGCCTCTTGTCCTCGCAGATGCGCACGAGCAGCAGGCGGATGATGTAGACGTAGGCGGTCTGGCGTGCGAACTCGCGCCGGAAGTCGGCCTCCCGCAAACCGACGAGCGCACCAGAGGAGACCCGTTGCGCCCAGATCCGGTAGGCCTCCGCCGTACGCAGAGTCGAGCGGTATTCCTCCTCGAGCTGCTGAATCGCTGCGTAGCTCTCAAGCGCCCTCCGGGCCAGCTTGTGTAGCACCTCCTCCATGCCCAGCAGGATCTTGCGTTTGCTATTGGCCGTACCGTTTTTCGGGCCGCTTTTGCGGGACGCTGGAGGCTCGGCCTTCGGCTCAAGAGCGAGTTGTGCGACGCTTTCGGCCACCGGCTCCTGCGCGAGCCTGACGTGGGGCTCAAGGACAGCTATCCAGGCCGCGACGGTCTCGTCGAGATCCTCCAGCCGTGGACGCCGGCACCACTCGTCGAGAGGAGAGAGGAGGCGAAGCTCGAACTCTTCTTTGGTCAAGTCGAAGCTAGTCTGACGCAACATCACGTCTTGGCGCAGGCGTGTCGCAGCCTCGGCCGGAGCCAGTTCAGCCCGCGCCTTCTCGTAGGCACGATGGCGCGCCAGCACTTCGTCGAGTTGGTGGAGCACGTCCTCCGCGAATTGTTCAATCAAGTCGCGAAGGGCAGCAACCAGGCTCTCCGGCGCTTGCCGCACATCGGTGGCCTGTTCGCTCCAGATTCTCTCGTAATAGGCGAGCAGCTCATTCTCGATGTCCTGAGGGCTGCCGCGCCGGGCAAGAGCCTTCTGGATCCGTTCGACCCCTTCGACGCCAAGGGGAGGAGTGATGAGCGAACAGTCTGTGAGCTCGCGGGCACGGGTAAACGCGAATCGGGAGTACCGCTTCCAGAGCGCTCGAAGCGCACCTCTTTGGCCGAGCTCATCCCCCGCCAGCGCGGCTCGCGCGAGCGCGCGCGGGGCGTGACATCTCGGGAAACACGAGGATTCACAAATGCATATATCAATTCGCACATCGCGACTCGCCCGACAGGTCGTAAAGGGCCGCGCCGCGGCCCTGGCAATCGTCCTCGCATGGCCAGCGCTCGCGCGCGCCGCCGCGGGACAGGGCAACGTCCAGGGCGTGGTCATCCCTCCCGCCAAGGTGGAGCCGCCAGCGTCGCAGCGGCTGGG
>CAXTNS010000073.1:1943-9042 GCA_964245465.1 uncultured Thermoanaerobaculia bacterium | reverse complement strand
GCCGCCAACCGTTGCAGAGGAGGCCAACGCGGCCATGCACCGCGCTGGCGAGGACATAGCGGCGGAGCTGTTCGACCGGAGACTCCTCCTCTGCGCCCTTGCGCTGCCGACGTTCGAAATCGCGCACCGACGTAGACTTGTCCTCAACCAGAAACACGGGCAGCGGTCCCAGGAACTCTTCGACCGTGACCGTGAAATCCGGGCGATCGGTGCCGTCTGTAAGCACCTGATTGTATATATAGTCGCCGTCGCGGTAGCCGAGAGCTTCGAGGATCTGGCGGGTGAGAGCGTCGACCACAGACTGCTCGTCCGCTGCCGCACCACCGGCTGCGGCCCGCTGGTCGAGGTAATCGGCAAGCGCCACTCGCCGGCCGCCGGACGGAATCTGCCAGCGAACCAGCAGTGCGCCTAGTCGCTCTACGAATTGAGAAAACGCCTCCTGTTCGACCTGGTGCTCACGAGCAAGCTCAAGGATCTCGGGAAGAGGTTTTTGCATGTCGTCGGCTCTCAGCGGAGCCGGAGTCTACCCCGATACCCTGGCCTCAGGAAGAGGTAAGGGGAACACGTCCTCCCCTGCTTCTGGCCATCTGTATACGGGACAGGTTGTACTCTGTATACGCTCCGTAATATAACATCTTCCGGTAATGTCGTCTTTCGAGTCTGGTCGTGGATGGTGCTTGGCTTTACCGTAGATCCAAGGAGTCCGTATTGTCAACGTATATACGCCGTGGTACACTCCCATTTGGCGAGGTCGTTTACAAGCGGAACGAAATCCGTTTTGTCTGGGACCGCGGGAAGGCGGAGTCCAACCTTCGCAAGCATGGGGTCTCCTTTGAGACGGCCTGCGAGACCTTCTTCGATCCTTTCGTGCATCTCCTGCGCTCGGAGATGATCGGCGGGGAGGAGCGAGAGGTGGCGATCGGGATGACGGAAGGTTGGAGCCTGCTGGTGGTCTTCTACACCTTCCGGGAAGAGGCCATTCGCGTCATCTCCGCCCGCCCCGCTACGCCTGCCGAGAGGAACCGCTATGAAGACTCACCAGCTCCGTGACCGGCTCCAGAAGGAGCGCCCGATGACTACCATCAGCATCCGGATGCCAGAGGATGTGGTGGAGGATCTCAAGCGCGTGGCTCCCGTCCTGGGATTCTCGGGATATCAGCCCCTCATCCGCGCCTACATTGGACAGGGGCTCCGGCAGGATCTGGAACGGCTCGACCGGAACCCTGGAATCGAACGGCTGGTGGAGAGCCTGCGCCGTCAGGGTGTGGCCGAGGAGGTTATCAGCTCGGTCATCGCGGAGATGAGGATCCCCTGAGACGGCAGGCCCCTACGATCCCCTACCTCTTCTTCACCGCCGCCTGCTGCCCGTTCCCCGGAGCCGTGCGGAACTTGATCGGTTTCATCGGCTTCAGCCCCGCCTCGCGTTGCCAGTCAGCCATCTCTTCGAAGGACCAGGTTCCGGACTGGCTGGTGAGAGCGAAGTAGAGGTCCAGCAGGGCTCCGATCTGGCCGGCTTCTTTGGGAGTGGCCGGACGGTAGAGCTCCTGGATGACGAAGACTCCGCCGGGACGCAGGGCTTTGGCGATCTTCTTCGCCAAGGCACGGTTGGTGGCGTCATCGAAGTGGTGGACGAGGCTGGCGACGAAGATGAGGTCCCAGGCTTCGGTGCCCAGGTCGTCCGTCAGGACGTTGCCGGGACGGTGGATGACGCGGTCGCCCATGCCCTCTTTGGCCAGGATGGGCGCGGCGTGCTCGATGGCCTCGGGAAGGTCCAGGATCACGGAGCGCAGGCCGGGGTGACGCCGGCATAAAGCCACGGAGAGAAGGCCGTGCGAGCCGCCGATGTCCAGCAAGTCCTTCGCTCCCCTGGGCACGGGCGTCCGCTTCCCCACTTCCGGCGCCCAACTCGAGGTGGACGAGCGCATGCCTCGCTGGTAGAGGCCCCACTGGTCGGGGGTCATGGTGGCGTGCATGTCGCGAGGCCGGCCCGTGCGGACGAACTCGCCGATGTTCTCGATGAAGTCCCATTCCAGGAACTGGAACAGCATCTTGTCGTGGAGGGTCTGGCTGGCGTCCGGCAGCAGCCACTTGCGGGCCAGGGGCGTCAGAGCGTAGCGGCTTTCCTCGAAGCGGAGGTAGTCGCAGCCGGCGAGCGCATTGAGGAGCTTCGCCGTGGCCCTCTCGTTGCCGCCGCAGTGGGCAGCGACTTCCCCAGCCGTGAGCGGCGCGTCTTTCACGGCCTCGAAGACGCCGAGGCGCGAGCCTTCCATGACCGCCCGCGCGAGCAGCATGGCGATATGTGTGTCCAGGAGAGGCTCCGGCGGCAGGCCCAGGGCCTTGCCGATCCTCTCGACGAGGTTCTGGGGAATGGCTCCCAGCTTCATGAATCGATGTTACCGCCGGCCGTCCAGGAACCGCCGCAGCGCCCGGTTGATCAGGGTGGCGTTGCCGGCTTCCTGGGGGTCGAAGGCGATACCGACCGTATCTCCCTCGCGCCAGGTGACGGTGCCGCTGACGTCGAGGATGTCCGGCTCGCCGGGCCGGCCGATGCGGAAGCTCACGGCCTGTCCGGTCTGCCAGTCGGCCGGCACGCCGGAGAGGCCGATGCCGCCCAGCGAGAGGTTCTCGAGCTGCACGGAGAGGCGGGCGCCGTCCTCCATCTCGATCACGGCGTCGACCCCCAGGCGAATCCGCACGTCGCGCTGGCCGGCGAGCCCCAGCAGGGCCGAGACGTTCATACCGTGGCGGCGGATGACCTCGGCCCGGAACTTCAGCTCAAGCCCGGGGTTGGCTGCGATCACCTGGATCAGGTCGGCCTTCTCGATGCGCAGGAGCGCCGTGGGCGCGGCCGTGCGAGCCGAGGCGTAGCGCCGGGCCTTGTCGTTGAGCAGCCCCATTTCGCCGAAGAAGCCCCCCGGCTCCAGCCGCGCGAGCACCTGCTGGGGCCGTCCGGGCTCGTCGCGGTAGACGGTCACCATCCCCTCGTGGACGACGTAGAAGGCATCCACCGGGTCTCCCTCGCGAAAGATCAGCTTGTAGGCCGGGTGGCGCTCTTCCTTCGCGAGCGCGGCCAGACGGTCGAGCGCACCGTCTTCGAGCTCGGCGAAAAGGGAAACCCTGCGCAGGAAGTCTTTGAGCAAGCGTACTCTCCGTGTTCCGGACAGGCCCAGGGACCGATCATCGGGGAATCCGAGGGTATTTTGTTGCTTTCCGTCAAATCCGGCAAGCGCGCTGGCAAGCAGTTATCACCCCAGGTCCTTGATCAGCTCCTCCAACTTGGCCTTCTCGGCGGGGTTTCCCTCCAGGGCCAGGGCCCGCCGGAAGCAGCGCAACGCCGAAGCGGAATCGTTCAGCTCATAGAGGTAGATGGAGCCGGCCGTCTTCCACAGGTCCGGGCGGCCGGCCTGCAGGCGCAGGAGCTGCTCGTAGAGTTGGACGGACTCGCGGTGCCGGCCGAGCTCGTAGGCCGCACGGGCGGCGTTCTCTATGGGCTCGGGATCAGCCGGAGCGCGCTGCGCAGCCTCCCGGAAGTCGGTCAGGGCCAGCTCCAGGCTGCCGCTCTCCGCGCGCGCCACGCCGCGCTCCAGGTAGACCTCCGGGTCATGGGAGCCCGCGCGCAAAGCGCCGTCGAGCACGGCCAGGGCCTGTTTCTTGTCTCCCCCCTGGCGCAGCAGGCGCGCCAGGTTGGCGGCCGCCACGGAGAGCGACGGGTCGAGAGCCAGGGCGCGGCGGTATTCGCGCTCGGCCTCGCTCTTGCGGCCGAGGTCGAGCAGGCAGCCGGCAGCGTCCGTGATGGGCACGGCGTTGAGGTCGTTCTCGCGGGAGGCGCGCTGGAAGAGAGCGAGGGCATCCTCCGTGCGGCCGGCCTGGCGCAGGCAGAAACCCGCGAGGCTGAGAGCCGGAAAATTGTGCGGGTCCCGCTTGACGACGGCGTTGAGCTCCGGCAGGGCTTCGGCGCAGCGGCCTTCCTGGACCGTCTTGGTGGCGAGGTGGAGGGATTGGGCAACGCCGGTCATGCCGCGGGGGTCCGGCAGGCTGGCGCCCACCCGGCCTTCGGCCGTGCCGCCCAGATAGCCGAGGCTGGCGAGCTGGCGCCGCTGCTCCTCGGAGAGCACGTTCTCGGGCCGCACGGCCATGTCGAGGCTCTCTCCATGGGCTCGCAGGAAGCCGACCAGGCGCTTCTCCCAGTCCCGCACCCGGGCGGTCTGGGTCTTGACCAGGTCGCGGGTCTCGGCGGCGTCGGCAACCATGTCGTAGAGGCTGCCCCGGGGTCCCCGGACGTAGAGGAAGCGGTCGCCGCTCAGGGAGCGCAGCGGATACCACTTGTAGGCAAAGAACGGCAGGAAGCTCTCGGTATAGGTCTGCCGCGAGCAGGCTGCGCCCGCGGACACCGGCAGCAGGCTGCTGCCGTCCAGGCCGGCGGGCGGCTTCGCCCCGGCGAGGGAGAGTAACGTTGGAGTGACGTCGGCGGTGCGCACCAGGCAGTCGCTCACCCGTCCGGCCGGCACGCCGGGCCCGGCGACGATGAGGGGCACCCGGCGCGCGGCGCGGTTGAGCAGCAAGCCATGGGTCTGCTCGCCGTGCTCGCCGAGCATCTCGCCATGGTCGCCCACCGCCACCACCGCCGTGCCGGCGGGCAGCTTCTTGAGCAGCACGCCGATCTGCTCGTCCATGTACGAGATCTCGCCGTCGTAGAGCCGATGGGGGCCGCTGGCCGCTTCGGCGAAGCGGCCGGGGGGCCGGTACTCTTCATGCGGGTCGTAGTAGTGGACCCAGAGGAAGAACGGCGGCTTGAGGCTGGAGAGGAGGGTCACGGCGGCCGCCGTCGTCGCCTCGGCCGGCCGCTCCGAGACCAGGGTGCCGGCGGCATAGCCCGTCCCGAGGTCGTCGTCGTAGATGCGGAATCCCTGGCTCAGGCCCTGGTGGCGGGCGAGCACCACGGCCGACACGACGGCCGCCGTGTCATAGCCCTGGGCGGCGAGACGCTCGGCCACGGTCTCCTGCTTGGGAGAGAGGACGAAGGTGCCGTTGTCGCGCACACCGTGCCGCGGCGGAAAGAGGCCGGTCAGCAGCGTGGCATGGCTGGGCAGGGTGATGGGGGCCGCCGTGTCGCAACGGGCGAAACGGGTACCGCGGGCCGCCAGGGCGTCGAGCACCGGCGTCCGCGCGTCCTTGTCGCCCCAGGCCCCGAGGTGGTCGGCCCGGGTGGTGTCGAGCGTGATGAGGACAAGGTTGGGCGGCGTGCGCCGGGCCGGCTCCTGCCGCGGCGGCGCGGTAAACCCGGCCTGGATGACGCCAAAAAGCAGCGCACAACTCGCCGCGAAGCTTAAATTCACCCGGGAGGGTCGCTTTTTCGCCCCTGAAGCACTCTGTCTATTGATGTCCACGCCTGTCCCAGCCAAATTGGAATCCACAGTCTCAGGAATCGTGGGCGGAGTATAGCAGCAGCACCCAAATGGACTCTGGCATTACCGTCGGACTCGAAGGATCTTCTTCCGGTCCGTTTTCCCTTGGAGGTGCGGTACCTCCGGCCTTAACCCCGATGGAGGGGGGACAAGATTATGACGGGGAAGTCGCGTGTCACACTGCGGTCATGTTTCGTGATGTCTTTGGTTGCAGGCATCCTGCTCGCCGGAGTGGCGAGCGCGCAGGTGGCGAAACAGAGCTCTGACGTCCTTTCATCCCTCGCTTTCACGAGCGACAAGTTGGCCCTTCCGGAATCCGTTGAATCATTCAATGCTATTGAGAGCACGCTTCCACGTATGCTTCAGGATCGTTGGGCGGCGTTTCGGCTGGACGCCAGCGCCGCGGAGTGGCGGGCGGCAGTCGACCGCCGCAATGGTCAGATCGCAATCGCCGAGGGCGGCAACATCGCCTGGGTGCCGGGCCGCGGCAACTCGCTGAGCAACGCCGACATCGCCGGCTTCCTGGGCGCCAAGGCGTCCCCGGACCTGGCCACGCTGGATGCCATCGCCCGCGCCTACATGCCGCGGGTTGCTTCCCTTATCGGCATCGACAACGCGTCGACCCTGGTGCTCAACCAGGGTCGGTCGGGCCAGCCGGCCGACCACGTGTGGTTCATGGACTACGACGTCGTCCGCAACGGCCTGACGGTCGAAGGCGCACGGGTGGTCTTCCGCGTCAACAACGGCAACCTGGTCCAGTTCGGCACGGAGAACCTGCCGTCGTCCGACGCCGTGGTGCCGGCCGTCAAGGTCACGGCTGACGACGCCTTGGGCGTGCTCGATAGGTACATCCGCGGCATCGACATCGCCACCGACAAGTACTACGACGCGGGCAAGCTCCTCCTGCTGCCGGTGAACGTGAACGCCCGCTTCCCCCAGGCCGGCGGCGGCAACTTCGCCTTCGGCAAGGGCCGCGGCCTCGCCCAGGTGTGGCAGTTCACCTTCCACCGCGAAGGCGTGATGGGCACCTGGCGCGCGCGCATCGACGCCAACACGGGCGAGCTGCTCGATTTCCGGGACGTCAACGACTACGCGCAGGTGACGGGCGGCGTCTACATGAGCTCGCCGACGGTGGGTGCCGAGGTCGTGCGGGCCATGCCGTACGCTGACGTCGCGACCGGCAGCTTCGCCAACTCGGCCGGCATCTTCAGCACCGGCACGGGCTCGACGCTCAATGGCCAGTACGTACGGATCGTCGACACCTGCGGCGCCATCTCCCTGGCTCCGGGCACCGGCGGCAACATCGCCTTCGGCACCTCGGCCGGCACGGACTGCACCACCCCCGGCGTCGGCGGCGCGGGCAACACCCACTCCTCCCGCACCCAGTTCTACCACGTCAACCGCATCAAGGAAGTGGGCCGCGGCTGGCTGCCCAGCAACACCTGGCTGCAGGGCAAGCTGACGGTCAACGTCAACCTGAACCAGACCTGCAACGCCTACTGGAACGGCTCGACGCTCAACTTCTTCAAGTCGGGCGGCGGCTGCGGCAACACGGGCCAGATCGCCGCCGTGTCGCTCCACGAGTACGGCCACGGCCTCGACAGCAACGACGGCACGGGCTCCGCTCCCGAGGGCGGCACCGGCGAGGCTTACGGCGACTTCACGGCCGCCCTGCAGCTCCACGAGTCCTGCAT
>CAXTNS010000073.1:1442-1933 GCA_964245465.1 uncultured Thermoanaerobaculia bacterium | reverse complement strand
GACCCGGCTTCCTGACCTCCAACTGCAGCGGCTACGGCGATGCCTGCACGTCCTGCACGGGCGTGCGCGACATCGACTTCGCCAAGCACGCCTCCAACACGCCGGCCACGGTGAACAACTTCACGCGCGTGCGTTGCGGCGCCGGCTCCGGCCCGTGCAGCAAGGAAGTCCACTGCGAGTCCTACGTCGCCTCCCAGACGATGTGGGACCTGGCCAACCGCGACCTGCCGAGCCCCGGCACCGGTTCGGCCTGGACCATCACCGACCGCCTCTGGTACGGCTCCCGCTCCACGGCCACCAGCGCCTTCTCCTGCACCACGGGCACGACCTTCACCAGCAACGGCTGCGGCACGGGCTCCTGGTGGAAGACCATGCGCGCGGTCGACGACGATGACGGCAACCTGTCGAACGGCACGCCGCACTCCTGCAACCTGTTCGCGGCGTTCAACCGCCACGGCATCGCCTGCACCACGGACGCCGGGGCCAACACC
>CAXTNS010000073.1:0-1432 GCA_964245465.1 uncultured Thermoanaerobaculia bacterium | reverse complement strand
CAACACCTGCTTCTCCGGCTGCACGGCTCCCGCCGCTCCGGGCGTGACCCTGACCCCAGGCAGCAACTCGGTGACGGTCGCCGTCTCCGGCACGGGCGTCAAGGACATCTACCGCAACGAGCTGGGCTGCAACAACGGCTTCATCAAGATCGCCAATGACTTCTCCGGCACGTCGTTCACCGACACCGGCGTGGCCAACGGCACCACCTACTTCTACCAGGTCGTCGCTCACCCGAGCGGCAACGAGGCCTGCGGCTCGGTCCCGGCCACCTGCCAGTCGGCCACCCCGGCGCCGGCGGCCTGCACGCCTCCGGGCGCGCCCACGGGCGTGACCGCCACCGGCGGCACCAACAGCGCCACCGTCTCCTGGGCGGCCGTCTCCGGCGCCACCGAGTACCACATCCTCCGCTCCACCACGAGCGGCGGCCCCTACACCCAGGTCGGCACCTCGACGACCACCTCGTTCAACGACACCGGCCTCGCCTGCAACACGACCTACTTCTACGTCGTGCGCGCGGCCAACAGCGCCACCTGCGAGTCGGGCAACTCGGCCCAGGCTTCGGCGACCACCGCCGCCTGCCCGACCTGCACCACCACGACTCTCTACTCGAAGAACTTCGACGCCGACACGGGTCTCGCCGGCTGGACCACGGGCACCTTCCTCACCGGCGGCTCGACCACGAGCTGGCGCGGCGTCCAGACCTGCACGGCGGCTTCCGGCACGCGGATCTTCCGCTACGGCGGCACGAGCTGCACGACGGACTACAGCAACAACAACTTCAACTTCGCCCAGCCCAACGGCGCCGGCGGCATCTCGGTTCCGGCCGGCTCGACCAACGCTCAGTTGGTGTTCAAGCACCGCCGGGCGTATGAGACCGGCTTCGACGGCGGCACGCTGACCGTCTCCGTGGACGGCACCAACTATGAGATCGTGCCTTCCACGGCGATCACCGGCGCCACCTACAACGGCACCGTGGCCCCCGACTGCGCGCCCACCGGCGCGGCCGGAGTGCCGATCTTCACCGGCACCCAGTCCACCTTCGTGACCACGACGGTGAACCTGGATGCCGCCTGCAACGTCGTCACCGGCACGACCACGGGCTGCGCCGGCCGCGCCGTCCGCATCGGCTTCACGTCGATCTCCGACTGCTCGGTGACCGGCGACGGCTGGTTCCTCGACGACGTCGTCGTCACGGCCTGCACTCCGTAGGCTCCTTTCGCCTGAGACCGGCCCCCTTCCCTCACGGGGAGGGGGCTTTTTCTTTTCTCAGAATTTCGCCGACAGCAGCTCCAGTGTCCGCGCGAGGTCGGGCCGCCGGCTGAGCACGGGCAGGAGCGGATCTTCTTTCAGTTTCCTCAGCCGTTTTGGAAGGGTTTTCAGATGGAAGGCGCTCACGTCGAGCCGTTCGTTCACCTCGTTCCACGTGAGGGG
>CAXTNS010000072.1:9443-16035 GCA_964245465.1 uncultured Thermoanaerobaculia bacterium | reverse complement strand
ATCCAGGACCGCTCCGGGTATCGCACCGAGGAGTACGTCTCCCCCTACAACGGCCGCACCTATCTCCGGCAGGTGCTCGTCGAGCAGACCGGCTTCCAGTACGACATCCTGATGCAGGTCTATGACGGCAAGACGGGCGCTCTGCTCTATCAGGACAACTTCAAGGATTTCCAGAGCTTCGAGGGCGAGAACACCGACCCTCTGGCGGGCATGTTCGAGAACCTGCTCTCGCTCGAGGACCGCATCGTCAACGTGTTCACGCAGAAAGAGGTCGAGGCCAGCCGCATCCTGTTCACGCAGTAAGAAAAGGAGATCTCGTTGACCCGCTCATCGCATCGCCCGATCCTGGCGGGCCTGTTGGCCTTGGGCTCGCTGCTGCTCGCCTTGTCCCCCGCCCGGGCCCAGTACGGGCCCACGTTCACCGGCGACCAGTTCGGCAAGAACAAGATCCAGTACCGGGACTTCCACTGGCAGATCTACCACTCGCCCCATTTCGACCTCTATTACTACAACGAAGAGGAACCGCAGCTCCAGAAGGTGGTCTCCCTTGCCGAGAGCGCCTACGACCAGCTTTCGCGGGAGTTCAACTTCCAGATCAAGGACCCCGTCCCCCTGATCTTCTACGCCACCCACTCGGCGTTCGAGCAGAACAACATCATCCTGAACTTCATCCCCGAGGGGGTCGGCGCCTTCGCCAGCCCGGCGCGTTTCCGCATGGTGCTGCCCATCGACCTGCCGGACGCGGAGCTGATGCAGCTCATCCTCCACGAGCTGACCCACATCTTCCAGTACCAGATGCTGTTCCAGGGCAGCCTCGCCAAGGCCGTGGCCACCACGCCCCCCACCTGGTTCATGGAGGGCATGGCGAGCTACATGGCCAAGGACGAGACCGAGCGCGACAAGATGTACCTGCGCGACGCGGTGGTCAACGACCGCATCCCCTCGGTCGCCCGCGCGGAGTTCGGCGGCTTCTTCGCCTACCGCTTCGGCCACGCGGTGTTCGACTTCATGGAAGAGCGCTGGGGCAAGGAGGGGTTCCTCGATTTCCTCTACGAGGTGCGCAACACGATCGGCGCGCGGGTGGACCGGGCGATCAAGCGGGCGTTCAAGCTGGAAGCCGAGGACTTCGATCTCGAGTTCCGGAAGTGGCTGCGCAAGAAGTACCTGCCACAGCTCGTCGAGACCGGCGAGCCCTCGGACTTCGGGCGGGTTTTCCGCATCGAGAACGAGCGCGCCGGCAGCCAGTCGACCTCGCCGGTGTCCTCGCCGTCGGGCGACCTGGTGGCCGCCCTCACCGTCTACAAGGGCGACGTCGACATCGTCCTCTATGACACCAAGAACCGGCGGCTGATCCGCAACCTGACCCGCGGCTTCTCGAACGAGTACCAGTACCTGGTGGCTCAGGAGCTGGCGCTCGGCCGCCGGTGGGGCCGCGACATCGCCTTCTCCCCCGACGGCAACACCATCGCCGTCTTCGCCAAGCGCGAGAAGGGGCGGAGCCTGCTGCTGATCGACGTCCTCAACGCCCGCCTGCGCGAGATCATCGACATGGACGGCCTCGAGCAGCAGTCCTCGCCGGCCTTCTCGCCCGACGGCAAGACGATCGCCTTCTCCGCTTGGCGGGGTGGCCAGTTCGATATTTTCCTGCTGGACCTTGCGACGCGCACGATCACCAACCAGACCAACGACGATCTCTACGACGGCGCTCCCGTCTATTCGCCCGACGGCCGGTTGCTCGTGTTCGTCTCGTCCGTGGGCAGCACGGGTTACGCCAAGATCTTCCGTCTGGACCTCGGGACTCCGGGCAGCCGGTACGCGGTGACGACCGGCAACTCGAACGAGAACGATCCCGTCTACTCGCCCGACGGCAAGCGGATCTACTTCACCTCCGACCGCAAGGGGCCGGAGAACATCTTCAGCCTCGACCCCGCGACGGGGCAGCTTCGCCAGTACACCAACGTGGTGACCGGCGCCTTCTGGCCGACCGTGCTGCGCGAGACGGGGGATGGGGGGGCGGAGCGGCTGGTCTATGACGGTTTCTGGAAGGGGAGCTTCGACCTCTACGTCACGGAGACCGACGAGCCCGTGGCCGATCCGGAGACGGTCGAGGTGCCGGCCGCGGCCGTGGCGGCCCAGGAGCTGCCGCGCTTCGAGCCCGACATCCAGGTGACCCTCGACGACGCCAACAAGGACAAGTACAACGGGCACAAGTTCTTCCTGGCGGACGCCCAGACCTACATCGGCGTCAACAGCGACCAGAGCTACCTCGGCCAGGTCCTGCTCACCTTCTCGGACTACCTGGGCGACCGCCGGATCTTCGCCAATATCAGCTCGATCGACAGCTTTTCGAACTTCAACGTCATCTATGCCGACTTCTCCCGGCGCTGGCAGTGGCAGGTCCAGCTCTTCGACGACCGGACCTTCTTCGCGACGGGCGATCCCATCCAGGACAGGATCGACCGCGGGCGCCTGGTGGACCAGGCGACCGGGGCCATCGGCTCGATCATCCTGCCGTTCACCTTCTATCAGCGCGCCGAGATCGGAGCCGGCTATCTCTACCGCAAGATCGCCCGGCCTTTCGTAGTCGACGGGCTCCTCGACTTCGCCGAGTTCCAGGACGACTTCCCGCTCGTCCAGGGCGCGCTGGTGGGCGACTCGGCGCTGTTCGCCAACTACGGCGCGATCTCCGGCCGCCGCTGGCGTTTCGGCCTTTTCTACGCTCCGGACTTCGAGGAAGGCGGCTCCCTGGCCGAATCGGCCGAGCTCGACTTCCGGCAGTACTTCCAGGTGACCCAGCGGAGTAACTTCGCGCTTCGGGCCTTCGGCGCCGTGGCGGAGGGCAACCGGCCGTTCCCGGTCTACTTCGGCGGCCTGGACACCGTGCGCGGCGTCCGGTTCCGTTCGCTGGTCGGCGACCGGGGGTTCTACGCCAACCTCGAGTACCGCTTCCCGCTGATCGACCTCGTGGCCACTCCGGTCCTGGCCTTCCAAGGCATCCGCGGCGTGGTTTTCTTCGACGTCGGCGGCGCCTGGTTCGAGGACTTCGAGAAGTTCGACTTCTACGACGAAGACGCCAAGCGGCTCGAAGACGGCGTTGCCTCCTACGGCTGGGGCATCTCTACCCGCTTCTACGGCCTCGATTTCAACTGGGACTTCGCGAAGCTGTACAAGCCACCCGTGCAACTGGAGGATAGCTCGGGCTTCCGCACGGAGTTCTGGATCGGCACGCGGTTCTGATGCATTGACAGGACAAGGGGCCTTCTCGCGAGGCCCCTTCCTTGTTCCCCGAGCCGAAGCGGGGATACAATCCCCTCTATATATGCTGATCGAAGTCCTCGGGGGCTATGGGGGCGAAAGCCTGGACTGCCGCATGACCTGCCTGCTGGTCAACGGCGCGATCGCTCTCGACGCGGGATCGCTGTCGCAGGCCCTGCCCATCGAGCGGCAGGTGGGGGTGCGTTCGATCCTCCTCTCCCACTCTCACATGGACCACACGAGCTCGCTGCCGTTCTTCATCGAGAACGTCTACGGCAAGGGTGACGGGGCGATCGACATCTACGCCTCCTCGGCCACTATCTACGCCCTGCGCAAGTACCTGTTCAACAACGCCACGTGGCCGGACTTCACCCGCCTGCCCAACCACCTGGTGCCGGCCATGCGCTTCCACGAGCTGGAAAGCGAGGTGCCGGTAGTCATCGACGGCGTCAAGTTCACGCCCATCCCCGTGGACCACCTGGTGCCCACCCACGGCTTCCTGATCGAGGCGAACGGCGCCGCCGTCCTCTGGTCGAGCGACACCGGGCCGACCCAGCGCTTCTGGGAGATCGCCAACCGCACGCCGAACCTGAAGGCCCTCTGCATCGACACGAGCTTCGACAATGCCCTCCAGAAGGTGGCCGACGTCTCGCTCCACCTGACGCCGAAGACGCTGGAGACCGAGCTGCGCAAGCTGCAGAAGAGAGTGCCCGTCCTGATCCACCACCTGAAGCCGCCCTGCGTGCAGCGCATCAAGGAGGAGGTCCGGCAGCTCCGCAACCCGGACCTGGAGTTCCTGGAGCAGGGGAAGGAATACAAGTTCTAGGGATCGGGAGGCGAGCCTCCCCAAAATGTGGTACCTTTTCCCCTGGGCGGTAGATCCCCTTGCAGAACCGATTTTTCAAGCGCAGGCGCCATCCTGATACGTCCGGCCAGCAGAGCGTCTTCGACTTCCTGAGCTCGCGCGCGCCCGAGCCGGCGGCGCCAGTCCCTGACCCCGAGCCGCCGTTTCAGCCCGCTTCGGCGCCCCGCCCGCCGGGTCCGCCGATGCGGATCGGCGTCCTGGGCTCGGGCAGCGGCGGCAATTCCGTCATCATCGAAAGCGGTCCGCACCGGCTGCTCGTGGACGCCGGGTTCTCCTGCCGCGAGCTGGTCAAGCGGATGGCGCGCCTGGACTTCGATCCCGCCACTCTGGGCGGCCTGGTGATCACCCACGAGCACCAGGACCACCGCAAGGGGGCGCAGCGCTTCTCCCGCAGGTTCAAGCTGCCGGTCTATGGCACCGCCGGCACCCTGGACGGCTCCGGCCTGCGCGGCGCGGCCGTGCCCAAGGCGGTCGAGATCCGCTCCGGCGAGCCTTTCGAGGTGGCGGGCTTCATCGTCGAGCCCTTCCTGATCCCCCACGACGCGGCCGAGCCCGTGGGTTTCCTGATCGAGGACCCCTGCGGCCGGCGCGTGGGGCTCGTGGCCGACGTCGGCTGCCGCACCAGCCTCGCCTGGGGACGTCTGCGCGACCTGGACGTCCTGATCCTGGAGACCAACCACGATCTCGACATGCTGAGGAACGGCCCATATCCTTGGAGCCTGAAGCAGCGGGTGGCCGGCCGCCACGGCCACCTGTCGAACCGGGAGGCCGCCGAAGGCCTCCCCGAGCTGATCGGCGACCGGTTGTGCTGGGTGGCCCTCTACCACCTCTCCCGCACGAACAACCTGCCCGCCCTGGCGGCCGCCGCCGTGGGCGAGGCGCTCGACCGGGAGGGCTGCTCCGCGCAACTGGCCATCACCGAGCAGGACCATCCAACCCCCTGGCTGGAGGTGACCTGAGTGAAAGCAAGAGTGACCATCTACCCGCGCCGCGAGATCCTCGACCCGCAAGGGAAGGCCATTCGCGACGCCTTGAACCGCGTGGGCTTTCCCGGCGTCGAGGACGTGCGGGCCGGCAAGAGCTTCGAGATCTCGCTCGGCTCTTCGGACCCCGAGGCCGCCGGCCGCGAGCTGCGCGACATGTGCGAGAAGCTCCTCGCCAACACCGTGGTCGAGGACTACGCCGTCGAGCTCCTTGCGGAGAATGGAATCCGGCCATGAAGTGCGGCGTCGTCGTCTTCCCCGGCAGCAACTGCGACCACGACGTCTACCACGTCCTCAAACACGTGCTGGAGCAGGACGCCACCTTCCTCTGGCATCAGGACGACACGGTCAAGGGGTGCGACCTGGTGGTCCTCCCCGGCGGCTTCTCCTATGGCGACTACCTGCGGGCCGGGGCCCTCGCCTCGCTCTCGCCCGTCATGGGCGCCGTCAAGCGGCACGCCGAGGCCGGCGGCCTGGTGCTCGGCGTCTGCAACGGCTTCCAGATCCTCCTGGAAGCGGGTCTGCTGCCGGGCGCCATGCGGCGCAATCAGAACCTCAGGTTCCTCTGCCGCGACGTCCATCTGAGAGTCGAGCGGACCGACCTGCCGTTCACGCGCAACCTGACCGAAGGACAGATCCTGCGCATCCCCATCGCCCATGCCGAGGGGAACTACGAGGACTCGCCCGAGCGCCTGGACGCCCTGGAGGCCGACCGCCAGGTGGTCTTCCGCTACGTGTCCCCGGACGGCTCCCGCGCCGACGCCGATCCCCAGTGGAACCCCAACGGCGCGGCCCGGGGCATCGCGGGCCTCACCAACGCGGGCGGCAACGTGCTCGGCATGATGCCCCACCCGGAGCGCTGCTCGGAGCCGATCCTGGGCAACACGGACGGCCTCGCGATCCTGGCGAGCGCCGTGGGCGCCCTCGCGGGAGCCGCACGGTGACGGTGGCCCAAGAGCCTACGGTCAATGCGGAGACCGCCCGCTCGATCGGCCTCACCGGGGAGGAGTTCGAGCGGCTGAGAAAGATCCTCGGCCGCGATCCCAACTGGACCGAGCTCGGCATCACCTCCGCCCTCTGGAGCGAGCACTGCTCCTACAAGTCCTCCAAGATCTACCTCAAGGAGTTCCCCACCGAGGGGCCGCACGTGCTCCAGGGGCCGGGCGAGAACGCCGGCGTGGTGGACGTCGGTTACGGCTGGGTGGCCGTCTTCAAGATGGAGTCCCACAACCATCCGAGCTTCATCGAGCCCTACCAGGGATCGATGACGGGCGTCGGCGGCATCCTGCGCGACATCTTCACCATGGGCGCCCGTCCCATCGCCTGCATGGACGCCCTGCGCTTCGGCGAGGTCGACGCGCCCCGCATGCGTTTCCTGATCGACGGCGTGGTGCGAGGGATCGGCGACTACGGCAACTGCGTGGGCATCCCCACCGTGGGCGGCGAGACGGGCTTCCACCGTTGCTACAACGGCAACATCCTGGTCAAC
>CAXTNS010000072.1:1940-9433 GCA_964245465.1 uncultured Thermoanaerobaculia bacterium | reverse complement strand
GTGGATGCCGTCGCGCCCGGCGCGACCGCATCTTCCACGCCCGGGCGAGCGGCGCGGGCAACCCCATCCTCTACGTGGGGAGCCGCACCGGGCGCGACGGCATCCACGGCGCCACCATGGCCTCCGAGTCGTTCGACAAGGAGAGCGAGCAGAAGCGGCCGACCGTGCAGGTGGGCGACCCCTTCACCGAGAAGGTCCTCCTCGAAGCCTGCCTCGAAGCCATGCGCACGGGCGCCATCGTGGCCATCCAGGACATGGGCGCGGCCGGCCTCACCAGCTCCACGTTCGAGATGGCCGGCCGTGGCGGCGTGGGTCTCCGGCTCGACCTGGACCACGTACCCCTGCGCGAACCCGGCCTCACGCCCTACGAGATGATGCTCTCCGAGTCCCAGGAGCGCATGGTGCTGGTGGCCAGGAAAGGCCGCGAGGAGGAGCTGGAGAAGGTCTTCCGCCGCTGGGGCCTGGAAGTGGCCAACCTCGGCGAGGTCGCCGCCACCGGCCGAGCCCTGCTCGTCTGGCACGGCGAGACGGCGGCCGACATCCCCATCCGGCCCCTCACGGAGGAGGCCCCCGTTTACCGCCGCCCGGTCGAAGAGCCGGCCGATCTTTCCCGTAGGTGGGAGGCCCCCGAGGTGCCGCAGCCGGAAGACCTCCGGGGCACCCTGGAAGGCCTGCTCGCGGCCCCCGAATTCGCCAGCAAGGGGTGGATCTGGCAGCAGTACGACCACACCGTGCGCACCAACACCCTCCAGGGGCCGGGCGGCGACGCGGCCGTGTTGCTCTTGAAGGGCACGCCCGCCGGCCTCGCCATGACCTGCGACGTCAACCCCGTCTATTGCTATTACGACCCCCGCCGCGGCGGCTCCCAAGCGGTCGCGGAGGCCGTGCGCAACCTCGCCTGCGTGGGCGCCGAGCCCGTGGGGCTGACCGACTGCCTCAACTTCGGCAACCCCGAGCGGCCCGAGGTCTCCTGGCAGTTCCGCGAAGCCGTCCGCGGCATGTCCGACGCCTGCCGGGCCCTCGGCGTGCCCGTCATCTCCGGCAACGTCTCCTTCTACAACGAGACTGAGGGGAGCTCGATCTATCCGACCCCGGCCGTGGCCATGGTGGGTGTCATCCCCAACCTCGCGAGCCTGCCCTCCCCGTGGTTCGAGCGCGAGGGGGACCGCGTCGTGCTGCTGGGAGAAGACCGCTCCGAATTCGGCGGCGCCGCCTACCTGCGGCTCCTCCACGGCATCGAGCAGGGCCGTCCTCCCGCCGTGGACCTGGACGCCGAGCTGCGGCTCGCGAAGCTGCTGCGCTCGCTCGTCGCCCGTAACCTCGCCCGTACGGTGCACGACCTCTCCGAGGGGGGTCTGCTGATGGCCCTGACCGAGGCCTGTTTCGGCCGCAAGCACCTGGGCGCCCGCGTCGAGGTGCCGCTTGCGGGGGCGGACCTTTTCTCCGAGACCCAGGGCCGGGCGATCGTGGCCTGCCCGTCCGCTTCGCTCGAGCGCGTCCTCCGGGCGGCCGAGGAGGCGGGCGTGCCGGCGCGTGAGATTGGGGAAGTGGGCGGCGCGGACCTCGAGGTCCGGACCGGCGGCGAGACCTTGAAGGCTCCCGTCGCCGGCCTCCATGGGATCTGGTCGACCGCCCTGCCGAAGGCGTTGGGATTGTAGGTCGATTGGTAGAAGCGGGCCGAGAATTTCGGGCCTCGCTCGTCCGTTTATCGAGGTGGACCCGGAAGGCGCCGGGGGGTCGGTTTTTGTTTTCTACAGGATCAGGGGCACCTCATGTGCGGAATCTTCGGCATCGACGGCGGCGATGACGCGGCCAATCTGACCTATCTCGGCCTCTACGCCCTTCAGCACCGCGGGCAGGAGAGCGCCGGAATCGTCTCCTGGGACGGGGCGCAGCTCCACCTGGAGCGGGGCATGGGCCACGTCTCCGACATCTTCAAGGAGAAGGTGATCGCCCGCCTGCCCGGCCACCGGGCCCTCGGCCACACCCGCTACTCCACGGCGGGATCGAGCGTCGTCGCCAACGCGCAGCCCATCGTGGTCAAGACCTCCATGGGGCCGGTCGGCATCGTCCACAACGGCAACCTGGTCAATCCCAACGAGATCCGTGAGCGCCTGGAGCTGGAGGGCTCCATCTTCCAGACCACCAGCGACACCGAGGTCATCCTCCATCTCATGGCGCGCAGCCCGCGGCCGGACCTCGTCGAATCCTTCATCCTGGCCCTGGGAGAGGTGCGCGGCGCCTACTCCCTCCTCCTCATCACCGACCAGTGCCTGATCGCGGCCCGCGACCCGAACGGTTTCCGGCCGCTCGTCCTGGGCGAGTTGGACGGCCGTGCCTGCTTCGCCTCCGAGAGCTGCGCCTTCGATCTGTTGGGAGCGCGGCCCATCCGGGAGCTGGCGCCGGGCGAGGTCGTGGTCTCCCGGGGCGGCCGCATCGAGGACATCGAGAGCTACCGCCTGCCGCAGACCGGCGAGCCGAGCCGCTGCATCTTCGAGCACGTCTACTTCGCCCGGCCCGACAGCCGGCTCTTCGGCGACTCCGTGGCCCAGACGCGGCTGCGCATGGGCGCGCGGCTCGCTCGCGAGGCCCCGGCGGTGGCGGACATCGTGGTACCCGTGCCCGACAGCGGCCTCTACTCCGCCATGGGCTACAGCCGCGAGTCGGGCCTGCCGTTGGAGTTCGGCCTCACCCGCAACCACTACGTGGGGCGCACCTTCATCGAGCCCAAGCAGTCGATCCGGAACTTCGGGGTGAAGATCAAGCTCAACCCCGTGCGCGAGCTGCTGGAGGGCCGGCGCGTGGTCCTGGTCGACGACTCCATCGTCCGCGGCACCACCTCGCGCAAGATCGTGCGCATGGTGCGCGACGAGGGCGGGGCCGCCGAAGTCCACGTCCGCATCTCGGCGCCGCCTACCGAGTGGCCCTGCCACTACGGCATCGACACCCCCCTGCGCGACGACCTCATCGCGGCCCATAAGTCGATCGAGGAGATCCGCGAGTTCGTCGAAGCCGACAGCCTGGCCTACCTCTCGCTGGACGGCATGCTCGGCTCCGTCACCGGCCCGCGCGACAGCTACTGCACCGCCTGCTGGACCGGCGACTACCGCGTCCCCATCTCCCCCGGCGACCGCCGCCAGGCCGAGCTGTTCCCGATCCGGGCGGAGGGGGAGTAGGACGTGTCCTTCAGCCGCAAGTGTCGTATACTGGCGACATGAACGGCGCGTTGACACCCCGATACAGCAAAGAAGAGTTCGCCCGTCGCGGCGATGAAATTTACGAACGCGACATCCTGCCTCATCTAAAGGGGGAAGACGAAGACAAGTTCGTCCTGATCGACGTCGAGTCCGGGGACTTCGAGCTGGATTGGGACGAAATGGCTGCTTCGGACCGGCTGTTTGCTCGTCGTCCTGACGCGCAGGTCTGGTTCCGGCGAGTTGGCAATCGTCCTGTCCGCCGATTCGGGCCTCGTTTCAGAGTTGCGTTCCAGTAAAGCCCGCTATGATCTCCGGAGCCGTCAATCATCATCGGGACGCAATTGTCCGCCTCGTGGTTCGCGGGCGCCAGGGACAGACGTTTGAGACGGAAGCTATCGTCGATACCGGCTATAACGGATCTCTGAATTTGCCTTCCACTCTGATTTCAGAATTGGGCCTCCCCTTTCTAAGACAGGGTTCAGCGGTGCTTGGAGACGGACAGAAGATCTCCTTCGACGTTTAGGAAGGAGCCGTGCTCTGGAATGGCAAGATTCGCCGTATAGCCATCGACGTTGCAGATGCTGATCCTCTCCACGGCACGGGCCTTCTCTACAGCCACAGGCTCACGATTGAAGTTGTCGAAGGCGGCGCTGTGTCCATCACCGAGTTGCCTCGGTTCTAGCCTTGATCCTGGGCTAGACTTCGCTTGCCTTGAACCTCTCGATCAACACCGAATCCGTCCACACCTACCTCCTGAACCTCCAGGATCGCATCTGCGCGGCCATTGAGGTTGAAGACGGCGCGGAGCGTTTCCAGGAGGATCTCTGGGATCGCACCGAGGGGGGCGGCGGACGGTCGCGCGTCCTCTCTGGGGGCGCCGTGTTCGAGCAGGCGGGCGTGGGCTTCTCTCATGTCTTCGGTCCGGGGCTGCCTCCTTCGGCCATCGTTCACCGGCCGGAGCTTGCCGGCCGGAGCTTTCAGGCCCTCGGCGTCTCGCTCGTCTTCCATCCGCGCAACCCCTACGCGCCCACCACGCACATGAACGTGCGCTTCTTCATCGCGAAGAAGGAGGGACACGAGCCGGCCTGGTGGTTCGGCGGCGGGTTCGACCTGACGCCGTACTACGGCTTTGAAGAAGACTGCATCCACTGGCACCGCACGGCCCAGGAGGCCTGTGAGCCCTTCGGACCCGAGGTCTACCCGCGCTACAAGAAGTGGTGCGACGAGTACTTCTTCCTCCGCCACCGGAACGAGCCCCGGGGCATCGGCGGCCTCTTCTTCGACGACCTTTCCGAAGGGGGCTTCGAGCACTGCTTCGCCCTCCTCCGGAGCGTAGGGGACCACCTCCTGCCGGCCTACCTCCCGATCCTGAGGCGGCGGAAAGACATGCCTTATGGGGATCGTGAACGCGACTTCCAGCTCTACCGCCGAGGCCGCTACGTCGAGTTCAACCTGGTCTGGGACCGCGGCACCCTCTTCGGCCTCCAGTCCGGCGGACGGACGGAGTCGATCCTCATGTCTCTCCCCCCACTCGTGCGCTGGCGCTACAACTGGCGCCCCGAGCCGGGCACGCCCGAGGCGCGGCTCTACGAAGAGTTCCTCAAGCCTCGGGACTGGGCCACGGAGTAGAGAGGCTACAGCTTCTTCTCGAACCTGAGGTCGCGAGCCCTGCCCGCGCCCACCAGGAACCCCGTGACCTTCTGGCCTTCACGCTGGAACCGGATCAGCCCGGCGGGGCTGTCGAAGGCGTCGGTAAAGGCGGGCTCGAGCGGCATGGCCGGTCCCCGCTTGCCGCGCAGCATGAGCTTTCCGCCGTCCATCGCGAGCGTCCACGTGGTGTCGAGCTCGGGGCTCGTGTAGGTACCAGAATACGCGGCGAGGCCCTCGGGCGTGAGAGAGACGGGTTTCACCTCCTCGAAGACCGTGGGCTTGCCGCCGCCCGAGACGACCTCCATCCTCCGTGGGGGATTGGACGCCGTAGCGGCTACTGGGAAGGACACCTCCGCCACAACGGGCGTGCCCACCATCCGGAACCGGTCGCCACCCAGAGGCGCGAGCTCAGAGTCGTTGCCCCCGCCCCGGATGTAGAAGAGCTTGCCGTCCCGTATCTCGATACGGCGCACGAGCCCGCCCGCCGGGCTCCAGTAAATCCCCGTGTAGCGGGCGGCGTTTTCCACCTTGCCGGCCGGAGCCTCGTTGGCCGCGGCGGCGGGTGGCGCCTCCGGCTGGAGCTTGTCCGCGAGATAGAGGTCCGCCACCCGCTGGGCCAAGGCGCTCGGGTTGGCGGTCCCCAGGTTGCAGAGCGTCACCACCGAGAGCTTCTGGTCCGGGAAGCGGATCATCTCCGCCCGGTACCCCGCCCAACTGCCACTGTGGGAGACCCGGCGCAGCCCGCGATAGTCCGCCACCATCAGGCCGCGGGCGTAGTCGATCGTCTCGCCGTCGTTGAGCTTGCCCTTCGTCTGGAGTTGCTCCACGAGCCAGGCGCCCCCCACCTTGGGGTCGTAGAAGTTCTGGTCCCACTTCGCCAGATCCTCGACCGTCGTCTGCACGGCACCGTCCCCCGTCTGCTCCCAGTTGGACATCTGGACGGCGAAGCCCCCCTCAGGCCCAGGCGCGTAGCCCGTGGCCCGGTAGGGGATGATCTTCGTGTGATCGTCAAGGATCTGAGTGTTCGTCATGCCGAGAGGCCCGAAGATGCGCTCCTGGGCGAATTCCCGCATCGTCTTGCCGCTCACCCGCTCGACAATCTGTGAGAGGAGGAAGTACCCGGAATTGCTGTAGCTGTGCTCCGAGCCCGGCGGGAAATCCAGCGTCTTCTGGCGCATGATGGCGGCCAGACCGTCCGCGGCCGTGGTCCAGTCCTCAAAATTCAGGCCGCCCAGGGCCATCAAATTGACGTAGTCCCGGATGCCGCTCGTATGGTGGAGCAGATGGCGGATCGTGACCGGTGTGCCGTAGTCCGGCAGCTCCGGGACGTGCTTGCGAACCTCGTCGTCCAGAGACAGCTTGCCGTCCTGCGCCAGCAGCAGGATGCTTGCCGCCGTGATCTGCTTCGAGGTCGAGCCGATGTCGAACACCGTCCGCCTGGGATCGATGGGCACCCCATACTCAATGCTCGCGAGCCCGTAGCCCTTCTCATAGGTGATACGGCCGTTCTGGACCACCGCCAGGGAGCATCCCGGCGAGCCGGGCTTCGCGTACTCGGCAAAGACGGCGTCCACGCTCCGGGCGAGATCCTGAGGCTCAGCCGCCGAGGCATGCTCTCCACAGGAGAAGGCCACGGCGAGGAGAAGAAGTGAGAAGAGGGCGGTTCGGGCGCGCATGGAAAGGACCTCCTGTCCTGCAACCATCTACGGTAATAGACGCTCCGGGTTGCGCTAATCTCTCACCATGCAGCCCCTCCAAGCCCCCTCCCTCGACGAGATCCGCGCCGCCCGCGAGCGCTTGGCCGGCATCACCGTCCGCACGCCCCTCATCCGCCTGAACGCCGAAGGCCTGTCCGCGGAAGTCTGGCTCAAGCTGGAGAACCTGCAGCCCATCGGCTCCTTCAAGCTGCGCGGCGCCGCCAACGCCATGCGCCTGGCCGGACCCGAGAGGCTGCGCGAGGGCGTCTACACGCCGAGCGCCGGCAACATGGCCCAGGGTGTCGCCTGGAGCGCCCGCGAGGTCGGCGTGCCGGCCACGGTGATCGTCCCCGACCACGCGCCCGCCACCAAGATCGCCGCCATCGAGCGGCTGGGCGGCAAG
Organism: uncultured Thermoanaerobaculia bacterium; assembly: GCA_964245465.1. Taxonomy (GTDB): domain Bacteria; phylum Acidobacteriota; class Thermoanaerobaculia; order Multivoradales; family UBA5704; genus DATARR01. The sequence continues at coordinate 2,486 of CAXTNS010000072.1, read as the reverse complement.
GTCATGAAGGTCCCGTTCGAGCGCTGGTGGCAGACCATGGAGGAGCACTCCTTCCCAGGGCAGGGCGGCCTCTTCATCCACCCCGTGGCGGACCGGGCGGTGATGGCGGGCAACGGCACTGTCGCGCTGGAGATCCTCGAAGACCTCCCGGACGTGGACACCGTCCTCGTCCCCTTTGGCGGAGGCGGGCTCTCCTCCGGCATCGCCGCCGCGCTCGCCGCCCTGCGTCCGGAAGCACGAGTCTTCGCCTGCGAGGTGAATACGGCCGCGCCGCTCTCCGCGTCTCTGAAGGCCGGTTCCCGTCAGGTCATCGAATACCAGCCGAGCTTCGTCGACGGGATTGGTGGCAAGTGCATCCTGCCCGAGATGTGGCCCATCGTCAGCTCGCTGCTGGCCGGAGCCCGCGTGGTCTCCCTGGAACAAGTGGCCGCCGCCGTCCGCCTCCTCGTAGAGCGCCACCGGGTCATCGCGGAAGGGGCCGGTGCCGCCTCGGTCGCCGCCGCCCTGGCGGGAGTCCCGGAAGGCCGCAAGGTCGTCTGTGTGGTC
>CAXTNS010000072.1:0-1930 GCA_964245465.1 uncultured Thermoanaerobaculia bacterium | reverse complement strand
ATCCTGGAAGGCCGGGTGCCGTAGGACTCCCTGGGAGCGCCGGCATCCCTGCCGGCCAACTTACCAGCTTTTTCTCTACCCCTCCGCCAGCTTGATCCGCTTGCCGTTGATGACGGCGCAGATCTCCAGGCTCCCGCCGAGAGCCTCCACATACCGGCGGACCGTAGAGATCCGGTGATCCTCGCGGCGCTCCATCTTCGACAACTGCGACTGGGTGACGTCAACCCGCTGCGCCAGCTCCCCTTGGGTGAGGCCGGCCGCCTCCCGCAACGCCCGCAGGTCCATCTCCAGCAACTCGCGCTCGACCTCCTGATCGATCTGGCGAAGCTCCTCGACCGTGAACTTCTGGGCTCTGATGTCGGACCACTTCTTGGCTGCCATGTCGCCCTCCGCTTCAACGTAACTCTTGCAGGTGCCGCTCCCAGATCGCCTCAGCCTTCGGGATCATCCATCCGTAGAACCGGTCATCCCCCGTCTTGTCGCCTCCAAGAATCAGGAGGGCCTGGCGCCTGGGATCGAAGGCGTAGACGATCCGCAACGGACGTCCCAAGCTTTGAACCCGCAGCTCGCGCAACGCGTACCGGCTTCCTCCAAGCGCCGAGCAATGGGGGAACCCGAGAGCAAGCCCCTTGGCCTCGAGGAGCCCCACTCCTCGGGCGACGGCTCGTGCATCGGCACTGCTGAGACCCAGAAACCACTCCTCGAACTCCTCGGTGCCGAGCACCTCAACCATGATTATGCCTCCAAAGGACTATTCCGTCAAGGGACTGACGAGGAACCGCTCTGGAGCGTCTGGCCTGGAGTTCGGACACCTGGGTTCCCGACGGGCGTTAATTGCTGCCGTCAGCGTATCCTGAAGGGGTCATCTACGGCAAGACGGGGTGGAGTTGCTTCGGGAAGAGCGGGATCAGCCTCCTTGACAAGGGTGCTGCCTGAGTGGGCACTGCCCTCCATGGGCTGAGGGCCTGGGATTGTGCTCTCAACGCGAAAGTCCGTTATCGATCGAAAGGATAGGCTCGCCCGCGAGTTCCGGCTGTTGAGAGATCAGTTGTTCTCCCAAGCTATAGACGAGTTCCTCGGTCGTTACGAGAGCCGAGCTCTTCTTTCAGCAATCAATCGTACTTGCGACGCTTTGATAGACTCAGAAGAGTTGACGCGCCTGCCGCCCTTACGGCAGTCACTGCAGCTGGTGAAAGACGATAGAGATCTCACATGGATCACGTGTGGAGATTTAAAGGCAGCTTGGAGACTTTCTGCTGCGTGCTCCGAGGTGTCCCAGGCGGTCAATTGTACGTTTTTCCTGTTGAATACTGCTATGTCGGTGGCCATAGTTGGAGAGCTTGGGTAGAGAGTGCCTGTGAGGATCGGCCGGCTCAGATACCATTGAAGCCAGAGCCGCACGTGCTTGTTGTCTACCTTGTCGGGGCTTCGATCGACCTTACCCACTCCCTGAGTCCACTGATTTCCAGGTACAAGGATGCTGCCTGCATGGCCAGCAAATGGATCGGCGTAGCGGATCCTTTGTTTTTTCGAATCAGCGATGGCGGAATCCAGGGCAGCCAAAAGGGCTGGATGCTTGACTACGTCCCCTTTATTTCCAGCGTGTAAGTTGTAGTCGTATGGCATGATCATCCAGTAGCAAACACGAGCTGTTCCGGGAACTCGGCGTGCCCTCTCGAGCAATTTGTAATATCGAAGGAAATAGCCTCTAGCAGATCGCCCGGGAGGATCTGGTTCGCCTCCAAAGCTCGGGGATCATCGTGCGGAGCTTCTCGATAAGGGCTTCGATGGTGGGAGCCTCCGTCGCAAGCCCGAGCACGTAGCCACTGACGGCGACCCAGACATCTGCTTCCAGATCCCAATCCGTGTGGACCTGGTAAAGCATTGCTGCCATGGAATAGAGGATAGCACCCTCAATATCAATAGGTAT
>CAXTNS010000071.1:0-16082 GCA_964245465.1 uncultured Thermoanaerobaculia bacterium | reverse complement strand
GCCCCGGGCCAACCCCCGCCCAAGAAATCACCGTTCCCGGACACGTTCCACGCCATGTTCTCCGTGGCCGCGGCCTCGCAGGAGGCTCTGGACCAGGGGGATTTCCAATTGCTTTTCGAGAACGCCGGCGGCCCCTCGGGCGCCCGCCTGCTGGGCCGGTTCTGCCACGCGGACGCCAGCCTGTGCGGTTTCGTGGAGGAACACCTGCGGACCGAGGAGGCGTTGCGGCCCGGCGCACCTGCCCCAGGGGCGCATCGGCAACATCCTGGCCCGGCCGGTGCTGCGGGAGCATGAGATCCCGTTTCTCGGCCGGTCCGGCGCGCCGCCGGAGAACCAGATCCCGGTGAGCGATCTGCGGGTCTCGGTGTCGGGCTCGCGGATCGTGCTGCGCTCGGCACGCCTGGGCAGGGAGGTGATTCCGCGGCTGACGAGCGCCCACAACTACGCGCGCGGCAGCCTGGGGGTCTACCGCTTCCTCTGCACGCTGCAGTCGCAGAACGTCCTGGGCGGCGTGGCGTGGAGCTGGGGCGCCCTGGACAGCGCGCCCTTCCTGCCACGGGTCACTTTCGGCAAGGTGGTGCTCGCCCGCGCCCTGTGGTGGATGACGCAGGACGAGATCAAGGCGCTGGCCAAGGCCCAGGGTGCGGAGCGCTTCTCCGCCGTCCACAAGTGGCGCCGGGAGCGGGGCCTCCCCCGGCTCGTGGCGCTGGTCGACGCCGACAACGAGCTGCTGGTGGACCTGGAGAACGTGCTCTCGGTGGAGACCTTCCTCGACGTGATCGAGGAGCGCGACCGGGCCCGGCTCGTGGAGTTCTTCCCGGGTCCCGAGGAGCTGCCGGCGACCGGCCCCGAGGGGCGCTTCCTGCACGAGATCCTCGTGGCCTACGCGCGCAAGCCGCGGGAGGCCACCCAGGCGACCGCCGGCAGGACCCCGATGACGGCAACCGCACCCGCCATGACCCTGCGCCGCTCCTTCCCCCCGGGCTCCGAGTGGCTGTACGCCAAGCTCTACACGGGGACGGCCACGGCGGACGTGCTGCTGCGCGACTACCTGGCGCCGGTGGTGCGCGAGATGATGTCGGAGAGGGCCGCGGACGGCTGGTTCTTCATCCGCTACGCCGATCCGGAGTGGCACCTGCGGCTGCGCTTCCACGGCGATCCCGCGGCTCTCCAGGGCCGGGTGCTCCCCCGGCTCCACGAAGCGGTCGATCCCCTGCTCTCCGACGGCCGCCTGTGGCGGATGCAGCTCGACACCTATGAGCGCGAGATGGAGCGCTACGGCGGCCCTGAAGGGATGCTCGTCTCCGAGCGCCTCTTCCAGGTGGACAGCGAGGCCGTGCTCGCCATCCTGGAGATGCTGGAAGGTGACGAGGGCGCGGACTTCCGCTGGCGCCTCACCCTGCGCGGCGTCGACACGCTGGTGGGCGACCTGCGGCTCGATCCGGAAGTGAAGATGCGCGTGCTGCGCGGCATCCGCGAGAGCTTCAGCCAGGAGTTCGGCGGCGGCAAGTCCCTGCGCGTGCAGCTCGACCAGCGGTTCCGCCAGGAGTGGCGCAGCCTGATGCCGCTGCTCGATCCCGCCGGCGACGAGGCGAGCGAGATGGCTCCGGCTCTGGCCGTCCTGTGCCAGCGCTCGGAACGGCTGGCGCCGATCGTGGACGAGCTGCGCGAGTTGGAGAAGGCCGGGCGCCTGAGCCCATCCCTCGCGGACCTCGCGCCGAGCTACGTCCACATGCACGTCAACCGCATGATCCGCTCGGCGGCGCGGGCGCACGAGATGGTGCTGTACGATTTCCTCTACCTGCTCCATGAATCGCGCGCCGCCCGGGAGCGCAAGGCGGGGACGGCGAAATAACCCTATGCGCCGGCTGCACCTGATCACCGGCGGGGAGAGCCACGGTCCGGGCCTCACCGCGATCCTCACCGGACTGCCCGCCGGGCTGCGGGTGGACTTGGGCGTCCTGGCCCGCGACCTCGCCCGCCGCCAGCACGGTTTCGGCCGCGGGCGCAGGATGCAGATCGAGAAGGACGCCGCCGAGATCCGTGGGGGCGTGCGCGGCGGCGAGACCCTGGGCTCGCCCGTGGTGCTCTGGATCGCCAACCGCGACTACGTGAGCTGGGAGGGGGTGATGGGTCCCGAGACCGTCGATCCCCGGCTGGCCGAGCTGCGGCGCCTGAAGTCCCCCCGGCCCGGCCATACCGACCTCGCGGGCGGCATCAAGTACCAGCGCCGGGACCTGCGCGACGTCCTGGAGCGCGCCTCGGCGCGGGAGACCACGGCGCGCGTGGCGGCCGGCGCCCTGGCCCGCATGCTCCTGGCCGAATTCGGCGTCGAGATCAAGAGCGGCGTCCGCTTCCTGGGACCGGTGGGCGTGGACCGGTCCGTGCCCACCTGGGAAGACCTGCTCCAGGTGGACGAGACCTCTCCCCTGCGCGCCATCGACCGCTCCCTGGAGCCCGAGATGGTGCGCCTCGTGGAACGGGCCAAGGAGGAGGGGGACACCCTCGGCGGCGCCGTCACCGTGATCGCCCACAACGTGCCCGTGGGGCTCGGCTCGCACGTGCAGTGGGACGAGAAGCTCGACGGCCGCCTGGCCCAGGCCATCCTCTCGATCCACGCCGTCAAGGCGGTCGAGATCGGCGCGGGCGTCGAGGCCTCCCGCGGCTTCGGCAGCGCCGCCCACGACGCCATCGGGCGCACGGAAGACGGCCGCTGGACCCGCCCCACCAACCGCGCGGGCGGCCTCGAAGGGGGCGTCACCAACGGCGAGGACGTGGTGATCACGGCCTACAAGAAGCCCATCGCCACCCTCCGCAAGGGCATGCCCAGCGTCGATCTCGACACCCTGGAGCCCCATGCCTCGCAATACGAGCGCAGCGACGTGACCGCCCTGCCGGCCGCCGGGGTCATCGCCGAAGCCATGGTGGCTCTCGTCCTCGCCGATGCCCTGCTGGAGAAGATCGGCGGCGACTCCATGGCCGAGGTCAAAGCGCATTGGGAGGCGACGCTCGCCCAGCAGCGGGCGTGGCCCGGGCAGGGCTGAGCCCTGCCGCAATGCGGTAAACTTCCTTGAAATGAATCGCGAGTTGGAAGACGCCGACTATCAGCGCCTGCTCCAGTTCAGGACGAGCTTGCGCCGCTTCCTGCACTGGAGCGAAGAGCAGGCGGAGAAGGCGGGGCTGACGGCGGCCCAGCATCAGCTCCTGCTGGCCGTGCGGGGGCACGACGGGCACCAGGGGCCGACGATCGGGGACGTGGCGAGTTACCTCCTGCTGCGGCACCACAGCGTGGTGGGCCTGGTGGACCGCGCCGTCAAGGCGGGGCTGGTAGAGCGGCAGGAGGATTCCGAGGACCGCCGGGTCGTGCGCCTGCGGTTGACCCCTCAGGGCGCCAGCACCCTGCAGGAGCTTTCGGAGCTGCATCTCGAAGAGATCAAGCGGCTCGCGCCGCGCATACGGGATCTTTCCCAGGGGCTGGAGCCGTAGCAGCCTCCTCCACCGTCTTCCGGACCGAAGCAGGGATTGCCCTGGCGCTCGCTGCGGCGGCCGGGCTGCTCTACGCCCCCGTCCTCGGCCTCTGGTGGATCTATGACGACTTCCACCACTTGCACTATCTCCTGACCCACCGGCCCGGGTGGTACCTCTTCGACGCCGCGGGTTTCCGGGGCTTCCCGGCCAAAGTTTTCACCCCGCTCCTCTTCCTCTCGCTGGACGTGGACCGCCGCCTCTTCGGGCTCGCCTCGGGTCCCTTTTACCTCCATCACCTGCTGGTGTTTGCCCTGTGTCCGGCGGTGCTCTACGGCGTCCTCAGGCTGTGGCTCCCCCGCCTCTGGTCGGCAACGGGCGCCACGATCTTCTCTCTGGGACCCGCGGCCGCCTCGCTCGCGCCTCTCCTCATGGTGCGCCACTACATCGAGGCGATCCTCCTCGCCGCGCTGGCCGTGGCTGCCTGGGCGAAGGGGCGTCCCTGGATCTCGGCGGTGCTCTACTTCGCGGCCTGTATGGCCAAGGAGATCGCCGTACCCTTGGTGGTTCTGCTCCCTCTCCTGCCGTCGCCAGCCGGGGGCCGTCCCATGGACCTGCGAGAGCGGCTTCGCGAGGCGTTGCCGCTCGGCAATGCTCTGACCGTTTACCTGGGATTGCGCTACGCGGCCCTGGGCACCTTCGCGGGCGGGTATGGATTTACCGCGGATCTTCCGGGGCTGGCTCTGGCTCTGCCGGGCAAGATCGCCATGGAGATCGTGGGGGGCCGGTTCTCCTGGGCGGCCGTGGTGCTCGGCATTACGCTCGTGGCGGGCGTCCTCGCGATTCTCTTGAAGGGACGCCGGACGGTCTTCCTGACGGTTCTCGCGCTGCTCCTCGCGATCCTCCCGGTCCTGCCCGTTTCGACCAAAATGGAACCGCGCTATGCCGTGCCCGCCTGGCTCGTCCTGGCCGTAGCCTTCGCCGCAGGGGGTCGGGTTCTGGAGGACAGGTCCCGCCGGACCGCCTGGGCTCTCGCGGCCGTGGCGCTCGTCTCGGGTCTGTGGCTGAACCGCCAGGACTGGAGCGTCCGCTTCGTCCAGGCCGAGCGCATGAGCGCGGAGAACCGCTTCCTCCTCGGCATGAGCGCGGGAGACACCCTCCGCCAGCCCGCGACCCTGGCCGCCTCGCTCAAGGAGCTCGAATGGATGCGGCAGAACGCTTTCCATCGGCCTGCCGGGGGGAGCTGGTTCCAGGACGATCTCTACCTCTGCCTCCATCGCGATCTTTCCGGACGGATCTGGGGCTACGACTCCACCGCGCACCGGGTGGTGGACCTGACGCCGAGAATCTCCTCCTTGAGAGCGCAGCATTGCTCCTCGGTCCGGTCCAGCGCCCAGCTCCGCGCGAATTTCCGCGTCGCTGAAGGGAACCTCCTCTGGGAGCTGGGACCCTATCCGGAGGGCCGCTACGTCTTCCTCCTGCGCGACGGCGCCGAAGCCTTCGAGATGCCGCGAAGCGCCGGCTTCCAGGTGGCTGGGCTGCCCGAGCTTCCCTTGCGGATCCGGTACGAGTCGCCGGACGGCTGGACAACCTACTCGCCCGAGCTGAGGCTGGAGATCCGGGAAGGCGTGAGCGTGCGGTGGTCGCGGCCTTCTCCCTTGAAGCTCGCGCCTTGCCATCTCCCCAAGGTGGACCGCGAGGCCCGTTGCGGCACCTACGAGGTCTTCGAGAACCGCGCCGCCGGAAGCGGACGCAAGATCCCCCTGCGCGTGGTGGTGATCCCGGCTGCCGGCAAGCCCGTCGCCCCGGACCCGCTCGTCTTCTTCGAGGGAGGACCCGGGGTGTCGTCCGTGGAGTCGGCGCCGGACGTGATCGAGGAATTCGGGGCGGTCCTCCAGCACCGCGACCTGCTGTTGGTGGACTTCCGCGGCACGGGTGGATCGCACCCCTTGCTCTGCCCGCAGCCCGAGGGGGTGCACGGGGTCGAGGAGGCGCTCGACACCTTCATGGACCCTGGAGCGGTGCGCCGCTGCCGCGAGGTCCTTGCCCGGGACAACGACCTCACCCAGTACACCACCGACACGTCCGTGGACGACGTCGAGGAGGTGCGCGCCGCCCTTGGCTATCCCAAGGTCAACCTCGCGGGCGCCTCGTACGGCACTCGCGCGGCCCTGGTGTACCTGCGGCGCCACCCTGAAAGCGTGCGGACCGTACAGATCTCCTCGGTATTGCCGGCGAACGCCCGCATCCCTATGTTTCTGGCGGCCCATACCCAGGCGGCCTTTCAGAGAGTCGTCCAGGACTGTGCCGCGGAGCCCTCCTGCCACGCGGCGTTCCCGGACCCGCGCGCGGACCTGGAAACCGTGTTGAAACGGCTGGAGGCGGAACCCGCGACGGTGACCGTGCAGGACGGGAACGGCAAGGCGACGACGCTGCGCCTCACCCGCAACGGCGTCGTCCAGACCGTACGCTACATGCTCTACCGTCCAGCCGGGGTGCAATCCGTGCCGCTCCTCCTGTGCCGGGCGGCGGCCGGCGACCTGGAGCCGCTCGCCCAGACGGCCTACGACCTCGCGAGCGCCCTGCTGGCGAGCCCTCCGGACGGCCTCTATCTCTCCGTCACCTGCGCCGAGGACGTGGCCTTCGTGGATCGCGAACAGGCGCTCCGCCTCTCCGCGGGCACCTTCGTGGGCGACCTCCGTCTCCGCCAGCAGATCGCGGCCTGCGCGGAATGGCCGTTCGCAAAGATCCCTCCCAGCTTCCTGAAGCCCGTCCGTTCCGACGTGCCGGCGTTGATCGTAGCCGGCGAGAACGATCCCGCCACACCCCGCGAATGGGCCGAGAAAGTAGCCCGCACCCTCCCCCACAGCCGTCTGCTGGTGGTGCCCGGCGGGACGCACACGGTCTACGGCCTTGAAGGGACCCGCTGTATCGATCGCCTGATCGCGGACTTCATCGACCGCGGAACGGCCGAGGGGCTCGACTTCGAAAGCTGCCGCAAGGCGATCCGGCGTCCGCCCTTCGCGGTCCGCCTGGAGTAGCAGGACAGTTTAGGTACCTTCGTGGAGAAGATCGAAGATGCGGCCTTTCGCGAGAGCGGTCTTCTCGCGCAACATCACTACGTGCTCCGGTTCCGTCATGAACCAGACGAGCGTGTTCCAGGCAAGGGCACCGAAAGTCTTCTTGAAAGCTTGATCATTACGGTCCCGATAGGCAGTTACGAAGGCAATACGCCCCGGTGAGATCCGCGCTCCTTCCGCGATCTCTAGGAGGGCCTGTCTCCGGCTTTCGGAAATAGGACCGTCCGTCGCCACCACTTCGACGAAGGCCAGCAGCTCTCGGCCAGCCTGCAGATCGAAAAGGAGGATGTCGGGAAGGAGCTTCGCCCGGTCGATCCTGAGCCCGATGCTCGAGATCAACTTTTCCTCCTGAGCCACGATCTTGTCACCACTTTCGCTCAGCAGGAGGACGGCAGGGTTGTAAAGGAAGGCTGGCGCGAACACCTCTACGACAGCCTTGGAGATTACCGAGCTCGGCCCAGGAGCGAGTTGTCTCACCGTCCGGTTCGGTAGGACTACGTCGACCCTGTTCGTGGCAGAGACCGCTCCCTGGCGCAAGAGCTCAATGCGAGCGAGTGCCAGGGGATCGAGGTGCTTGCTCTGCCAGTCCGCCACGGCTCTTGCCAGCAGATCTCCCTGCAGAGAGGGATCAAACAGTGCCGCAAAGTCGTCGCGCATTGCGTATCGCGGCCGTCCTGAAGTCGTGGGGATGTCCGGCCTGAGGAGGACAGCGCCGACACGGACGAAACCATCCCGAAGAGTCTCATCCCGGATCGGTTCGCGGGTCGTATCCGCGTACCATCGGTCTCCAGCCTGTTTGAAACCGGGTTTCCACGCCTGATCACTGTAGGAGAGCCGCTCGGTTTCGGTCTGCCGTTCCGTCTGCACGTCGCTCATGCCGTACACGTGCTTCGGCCCGAGCCACCGGCCGAACCCCTCCACAGCTCCGGCATAGAGCATCGTGAAGACCACGCGAGCGGCCATCTCCCTTGTGAAGTAGGGACGGTTGGGAGTCCCTTCGGGAAATATCGCTTCCAGCCTGCTCCTGATCTCTACGACCGTTGGCAGGTCAGGCAGCGACATCAGCCCGTTCTCTCAAGTACAGGCTACGGACGTAATTCGAGATGGCTTCCCGATCCGCTTCGGCCTCCAGCATCGCTTCCAGGTGCCGTACCGATTCAGGTGGAGGCAGAGGCAAAGACTCAAGCTCCGTCGCGGAGACCGCCACGCTGCCACTGATACAACGAAACACGGCGTCCACAATCTCGCTGTTGAGAAGAGCTGCAACCACCTGCAGAGATACCGCGGGCGATCCGCCGACTCGCCGGACCATGTTCAAGTGGTTTTCCACCGAGACCGCTCCGAATCTGCGGATGAACCAGGCCGGCAGCTCGGCGGCGAGGAGTCTCCGGCGCTGTTCCTTGGCCGTCGTCCTCTGGACCAGGACACAGGGTTCCTGGATCAGCAGCCACTCCTGCCCTCTCTTGGGTCTCAAGTAAGGCTTGTGATTCTTCTTCTCCGTGCGGTGCTCGAAACGGCTGTCCGAGGTCACGCACTCGGCCCAGAGGATCGGATAGGAGCCCTCGATCGGATGGACGTGCAACTGCGGCTTGTGCCGGTTCCAGACCAGCGGTCCCGTCGAGACCTTATACCCGTAGTCGGAGAGCCGGTGAGGCATGTTGCGAAGGCGGGCAATCAGCTCCGCCTGCTGACAATTCCTCGGAATCAGCCATGGATCGGTCGGAACCGCTGGCAGCGAGAAGATTCCGACGGGATCCACGTCCAGGCTTGTCACGTCCCGGAGAGACACGACGTGTGTGCTCGTCCCACGTGCCCTCCCGCCCTTACAGTAGGTCGCCAGGAGAGTCTCCTGGAGAACGTTGGAGAACACCCCTTTCCGGTTGGTAACGAGATCGATGGTGACCGGTGGCGCTTCCCGCGCCATCAGGCTGCGCAGCTCTTTAAAATAATGCCCGCCCAGAAAGCCCGTGGGTGTGATGTACGCGATGATCCCGCCGGGGCGGGCCCAGCGCACCGCCAAGTCCATGAACACTCCATACACGTTCGCATGGCCGTGAAGGCTGCGACGATATCGGTCCCGGAGCTCGGCAGGAAGCGTCACGCGTCCATAGGGCGGGTTTCCAATGATCAGGTCAACGGGCCTTCCCCCGGGTTCCGTCGTGAGAGCGTCACAAAGCTTGACGACCTTGGGCATTCGCCTTCCAGCAGACCGGCACAGGTCGATCAACGCGGACTCCAACAGGACCTGCGACATCCACGCTCCGAAGGGATCCAGCTCAAAACCCTGGAGATGCGTGGAGACGTGGTCCAGGACGGTTTTGGGATCCTTAAAGCCGAGCGCCTCCACCATCTTGAGGGCTACCGGTGTCAGGAAGGCTCCTCCGCCACAAGCCGGGTCCAGAACACGAGCCGTCGCCCAGTCCACTCCTCCCTTGGAGGCAAGGCTCATCAGCCGGGCCGTCAAGGCTGGAGGTGTATAGAAGACACCATGAAGGGCACGGAATTCGGCCGGTAAAAGGGCGGTGTAGATCTCGCCGGCCATGTACCCGGCCGAGATAGGCTCGTACTCGGACAGAGCCGTTCCCATTTCCTCGAACAGCCCGCGAGTCCGCTCATCGAGGATCGGCAGGACGATGTCCGAATCCAACCGGGGCAGAGTCCAGGCTCTCCCGCGGCCCTCCTGCAGCCGAGCCCAGTAAGCCTGAAGGACGCATCTCGTCGCCGCGCAAGCAAACGGGTATCTGTCTTCTACGGAATGAGAAGCCGGCAGATGGTTCTTGAGCTGGTGCAGCAGACGGGGTGGGGCTCCGTCTCTGCTCCTCTCTTGACCGAATGGCATCTTCAGTTGATTCCAGGCCGGTTCTGTGGCGAACACAGAATATCTCCTTGGGAGGAGAGATTAAAGCGGAACCTGGGCGTAAATCAAGAGCCGGCCAGCAGGGTCAGCCCTAGGGCGAGAAGACCCGGCACGGCCTGAACCCACAGGATCCTGCGGTTCGCCGTGAAGGCGCCGAAGACCCCGGCGATGATCACGCAGGCCAGGAAGAACACCCGGATCGAGAATCCGGCCGGGCCGAGGATCAGCCCCCAGACGAGCCCTGCGGCCAGAAAGCCGTTGTAGAGGCCCTGGTTGGCGGCGAGGGAGGCCGAGGCTTCCGCGAAGTCCGGTTTCAGGCCGAAGACCCGCCGGCCGAGGGGCTTCTTCCAGAAGAACATCTCCAGCACGAGGAAGTAGAGGTGGAGGACGGCCACCAGTCCTACAGCGATCGCTGCGATGGTTTCCATTGGTCCTGATTCTATGCCAACTGGAGGATGGCATTGCGACGCAATCGAGGTATGATCCGTACAAACTGACGGCCGTTCACGGAGTCCTCCCAACGCATGGATTCAAGCCGCGGCAAACGCCGCCCGCCAGTCCTCGATCGCGTCTTCCGGCTGTGCTTGGCCAGTGGGCTTTTCGGGTTCTCCTCCCTGATCCTTCCGGAGCCGGGGGCAGCCCAACCGTCCCCTGATCTGATGCCCTGGCTGTGGGCCCAGGCGCAGCCGGGAAAGCCCGTCCTCGGCGCGACGCCGGAGGTGGAGGTGCCCGCGATCCCGCCGGGAAGCGTCATCGGTGAGGTCCGGATCGTCAACCAGGACATCTTCGATCCCTCCCGGCCCGGGGAGGACCGCAAGATCTTCCACTTCGCCAACCGCCTGCACCGGACGACCCGGCCGGGGGTGATCGAGCGCCAGCTCCTCTTCCAGCCGGGCGACGTGTTCTCGCCCGAGCTGATCGCCGAGTCCGCCCGCCTGCTGCGCCAGAACGACTACCTCTACGACGTGGACGTCAAGCCCATTCTGCGCGAGGACGGCAAGGTGGACATCGAAGTGACGACGCGCGACGTGTGGACGCTCCAAGGCAGCGCCAGCTTCAGCCGCTCGGGCGGGGCGAACAACACCAGCTTCTCGCTCGAGGACACCAACGTCCTGGGCACGGGCAAGGAGCTCTCGCTGTCGCGCATCGGGACCTTCGACCGGACCTCGAACCTCATCCGTTTCCGCGATCCGAACCTCTTCGGCAGCCGCGTCCGCCTGACCGCCTCCTACGCCGACAACAGCGACGGCGGGCGCCAGCGTCTGGAGCTGGAGCAGCCCTTCTACTCGCTCGCCTCACGCTGGGCGGCCGGCGTGCGCGCCCTGCGCGACGAACGCATCGAGCGCCTGTTCAAGGCCGGCAAGCCCACCGCTGGCTTCGAGCACCAGAATGAGTTCCTGGAGGTCTACGGCGGTCTCTCCACCGGGCTCGTCAACGGCACGGCAAGGCGCCTGCGGATCGGCTTCACCCAATCGAGCGAGACCTTCGTTCCCTCGGCCCGGCTCCCCAAGGAGATCCTCGTCTTCCTGCCCAAGGACCGGATGATCGCTTATCCCTGGATCAGCTTCGAGTCGGTCCAGGACCGTTTCGTGGTAGAGCGCGACCTCAATCGCTTTCAGCGTTCGGAGGACGTGAACCTCGGCCTGCAATACAACGTGCTCGTCGGCTGGTCCGACCCCACCTTCGGCGGCGACCGCGAGCAGTGGATCGTCCAGAGCGCCTTCTCGGCCGGCTGGCGGCCCACCCCTCGCCAGCTCGTGCAGGCCCAGGTAGGGGGTTCCACCCGCTGGGCGGAGAGCAACGCCGAGAACCTGGTGGCCGGCGGGCGCGTGCGCTGGTACGCCCGCAATTTCGGCAACCAGCTCTTCTATGCCTCGCTCGGCGCCGACCTGGCCCACCGCCTGGACGAGGAGGAGCAGCTCCTCCTGGGTGGCGACAGCGGCCTGCGCGGCTACCCTCTGCGTTACCAGGCGGGCGACCGCCGCGTCCTCCTCACCCTGGAGCAGCGGTTCTTCACCAACCGCGAGATCTTCCACCTCGCGCACCTCGGGGCCGCCGTCTTCTTCGACGCCGGCCAAGCCTGGTTCGTGGACGAGCTGACGAGCCGGGACGTGGACCTTGCCCAGGAGCGAAAGATCCTCAAGGACGTGGGCTTCGGCCTGCGCCTGGGCTCCAGCCGTTCCTCCCGCGGCGGGGTGCTGCACCTGGACGTGGCGTTCCCGCTCGACGGAGCTTCCTCGATCGAGCGGGTGCAGTGGCTGGTGTCGACGAGCGACACGTTCTAGCCCGGATTATTCACGAGGGGGATGACAAAGGAGGCGTCGATCGGGTAAGTACAGCTCTGCCAAGACGCTATACGAACCTGACCAGGGACGCCCCCAATGACAGGGTGTATCCCACAACTAAGGCTTTGTTTCTCTGCTCTCACCCTCACCGGCCTGGAAAGTCCCCTCCGGCTCTCTGCTCCCGGGCGGCTCGTGAACAATCCGGGCTAAGCAGAGAGGTTCCGAAGGGTGCGCCGGTATAGATCCTGGATTCTCTGGACGACTTCTTCGAGGCCCTCCCCGTCAGCCGATACACGCACGACCTGGAGCTTTCGAAAACCTTCCGGGAAGGCAGGGTCACCGAGATCCACATCACCGATGAGAACAGGAATGATAAAGGTTTGATCAGGGGGAAGAAGTTGGGAGTAATTTAAAGCATGATTCCACTCCACCCTGAACAACCGAGAGCCTTTGTCCAGCGAGCTCCGAGAAATGAGCGCGACAAAAAGACTGCTCTTCTCAATGATACGGCGAGTCTCCTCACTGAAATCCTGGCCGGCCTGGAGCGTCCTCATATCCATGAAAGCATTGATTCCAGCCTGTTCGAGCTCTAGAAAGAGCCGATTCGCCACGTTGTAATCCTCGGAGGAGTAGGAGATGAAAACCGAGCTCCGCTGCTCTTCCTCTTGTTCAGGAATTCCTCCATACTCCAGCTTCCACAAATTCCCTGCCTCATCACCCGCGTAGACCCCATCCTCCACAACCGTCAGGGAGCGGAAGGGGCTCACGCCGTAGACCACACCCTGGGGATCTCCGGAAGCGAGATCCCAGGCGCGGACGGTCCGGTCCTCGGAGCAGGAATAGACAATCCCGAGACCCTCATCCAAGGCGATGGCGTTCACCCAGTCGGTGTGGCCCTCAGTCAGGGCGATCAGCTCGCCGCGGTCCAGGTCCCAGATCCCGACCCTGCCATCTTTCGAGCGCGAGAAGACCCGCTGGCCGTCCTCGGTGAACGCACAGCCGGTGACCTCGCCCGTGTGGCCGGTCAGGACCCGGACGGCGCGGCCGGTTTCCAGGGCCCAGACGCGAAGAGTGCGGTCGGCCGAAGCGGAGACCGCCCAATGGCCGTTCGATGAAAGGGCACAGGCGAGCACGCGGTCGGCGTGGCCGGTGAAGACGCGCAGGGACTCGTAGGTCTCCAGGTCCCAGAGCCGCAGCGTGCCGTCCCAGGAGCAGGAGAGAGCGGTCCGGCCGTCGGCGCTCACGGCCACTCCAGAGACAGCCTCTTCGTGGCCGATCAGGATTTTAAGAGGATCCTGGCGGATGGGATTCACACTCCAAACGTACAGATTGCGATCCACGGAAGCGGAGAGCAGGCGGCTCAGGTCCGGAGTAAAGGCACAGGCGAGCACCGGTGCTGTATGCCCCGTGACAGCCCCGATGTTCGGATCTTCCCAGAGATCCCAGAAACGTAGCCGAGTCCTTTCATCGATTGGGTCCCATCTCCAAGTGGCCGCGTAGTGACCGTCGGGCGCGGTTGTCCCGCCACCCAGCGGGCCCTTGTCCTCCCGGAACAACGACTTTGCCCTTGAGTCCCTCATCCTCTCGATTCGGCCGTTGCGATGAACAGCCAGTGTCTCCGGACTCCCTGGCTTCCCGAGGAAGGCAATGATCTCGTCCAGGCTTCGATCGAGCTCGGTTCGCGGGCGGCCGGTTTCGGGATTCCAGAGGCGCAGGCTCCGGTCCTCGGAGCCGGTGGCTATCACCTCACCAGATCGATCCATCGCGCAGCACAGAACAGCGCTTTCATGCCCTTCGAGCCGGGCGATCTCCTCTCCGGTATCGACGTTCCAGATCCGGGCGGTCCGGTCCGCCGAGCAGGAGACGAGCCGTTCGCCATCGGCAAAGAAGGCACAGGAGAGAACGGTTTCCTGGTGTCCGGTGAGGATGACGAGCGCTGGCCCCGAGGACGGCTCCCAGACGCGGATCGTCCGATCGGAAGACCAACTGGCCAACCGGCTGCCGTTTGGAGAGACGGCGCAACCCAGGATTCCCAGGCTGTGTCCTTCGAAAACCTGAGAGGTCTCGTTCTCTTGAAGAGACCAGACCCGGAGCGTCCGGTCCTGCGAGCCGGAAACGATCCGGTTTCCGTCCAGAACCGCGAGACAGGTGATGGGTGCCGTATGGCCCCTGAAAACGCGGAGGAGATCTCCCGAGGAGAGGTCCCAGACCCGCACGGTCGTGTCCTCGGACCCCGAGACGAGAAGCCCGGCACTCACCAGAGCGCAGGCCGTGACCGCCCCTTCGTGGCCTCTGAGGGCGCGCTCCTCCCGCCCCTCCTTCAGGTCCCAGATCCGGAGCGTCCGGTCCGCCGACCAGGAGACGGCGCGCCGTGCGTCCACGGCCCGAACGCCGAGGACCTCGCCGTCGTGCCCCCAGAGGACGTGCGGCAGTTCTTCCATGTGAAGGTTCCAGATCCGTAGCGTGCCGTCTCGCGACGAGGAGATCGCCCGTTTCTCGTCCAACGCCACGCATCCGGTGACCTCTCCCGTGTGACCGGTGAAGATCAGCAGGTCTCGCTGATTCTGATCCCACAACCGGAGCGTGCCATCCGTGGACCACGAGAGAACCTGCTCGCCGCTGGTGAGCCCGACGAAAGTGCATCCCGTCACGCTACCCTGATGGCGACGGGGTTCAGCGCGAACGAAGTCTTCCGGCGGGAACGCCTCGGCACGGCGGAGGGGCGGCTCTCCAGGCACGAGTTTAAGGATGCGGCGGATCAACTCCGGTGACAGGCCGGCATCTTGAAGCCCGGCGTATAGGACCGAGGGCAGGGCGGCCGGGTCTCTCGCAAGGAAAGACTTCTGCTTACCCAAGATCCGAATGAGATCTTCAATCCCTTTCAGTTCGGGGTCCCCTTCGGTGCGGTCGACCTGCCAGATTTTCAGACTGCGAATCGCCGCGTCGGGTCCAAGCTTCGCAACCTGATCGATCAGGAAAGCCGGGCTCGTGGCAAGCCGCAAAGAGGATCTCGAATCTCCAGCCTGCAACCAGTGCTCGACACCATGGCGAAGCCCATAGAGCCTCACCTCTTC
Source organism: uncultured Thermoanaerobaculia bacterium (assembly GCA_964245465.1). Lineage (GTDB taxonomy): Bacteria > Acidobacteriota > Thermoanaerobaculia > Multivoradales > UBA5704 > DATARR01. The sequence goes on along the minus strand of CAXTNS010000071.1, from coordinate 1,321 downwards.
GGGAAACCGCGCCTCTTCCCAAGGCCAGGGGGCGACTCTCTCCGCCAGACGGCGATGAGCCTCCGCCAGACGTTCGCCGAGCCTCTCTTCCAGGTAGTGCCGGACCGTGTCATTGCGCAGGGCGAAAACCGGTTCGAGGCGGCGCTTTCGAGAGAGGAGAAGAGGAGCCACGGCGTCGGCGAAATCCCGTTCTTTCTCTCTCAGCTCGAGGAGAATGATGAACCGGGGCAGCGGCTCTCGGGCGGCAGCCAGCAATCCGAGCCCGGTCGCCAGAGTCACCTCGTCGATCGCGGAGTCCGCCTGTTCCAGGATGCTGCCGAAGAGACCGTCCGCTCCCTCGCCGATGCTCTCCAGATTCCGGACCGCCGGCCGGTGATCGTGCAGCCAGGTGAAGAGGACGTCGGCCACGTGGAAGTTGTCCCCCGAGATCCTCAGAGCCCGCTGAATCAGGTCCGAATCGATCTCGCTTTGGAGATAGGGCGCCTTGCCATGCCAGTATTCGATGATCGTTTCGGGGGTCGTTTCCAGGACGAAACGTTCCCGTCCGGAAATCGAGCGGACCGACCCGACGATGACGACGCCCGGAGGGACGCCCGTATTAAGAAGATGTATGAGAGATCCAGGCTCGCTGCCGAACTCCGCAGATTCATCGATTGCGTCCACAACGATCACCAAGGGATGGGAAAGCAGCCGGTTGTCAACCAGATGGGTGATCAGATCCACGAGAGGAGCATGCGCGAGACCAGCGGGCACGCCGGGGACACGCGAGGTGATCTGAGCCGCCAAGGACCGTTCAGCGGCTTGGAGGTCTTCCGTGCGAGCATCTCCGCGGTGAAAAAAATGGTGCGGCGGCAGAATACCGGTCGATCTCTCAAGGCGATCGATCAGGGCGGCCAGAAAGGCTGTCTTCCCAGAGCCCACCTTCCCCGCAACGCTCAGGACCATCCCGCGGCTCCAGCCCAGCTCGATCCTCTTCTCGAACTCAGACAGCTCCTTCTCCCGCCCGAAGAATGGCCGGTGGCGCTCCCGCTCTTCTGAAAAATCGATGATCCAATCCCGCAATCCCCTCGGCGCCGTATCGGCCCGGCGGAGGTCGTAGACCTCTCCGAGAAGGGTACGCAGCCGGACGTCCTGAGACGGCACGCCGACGCTCTGCACCTCTCCCTTGCGGAACGTCACCTGGACACCGCCGCCGTCCCAGGACTGGTCCACCAGCAGCGGATCGGTGGCCGGGAGGTCGAGGCGGGCCCCCCCGTCCGGGCCGCGGGCATCCAACTCCACCTTGTCCGGCCAGAGGCGCACGGCGACCGGGACGCGGGGG
>CAXTNS010000070.1:0-16099 GCA_964245465.1 uncultured Thermoanaerobaculia bacterium | reverse complement strand
GGCAAGGACGGGGGGCATGGCGGGTAAGGGTACAGCGGTGAAACAAAGACACCAAGGATAGCAGGGACACCAAGGACGCGAGGGGATGACGTATTGCCGTCCTTGAGGTCCTTGCCGTCCCTGGTGTCCTTGGTGTCCTTGATTTCAGAGTCTCAGTCTCCAGGGCCTACCGCGGCGCCCCTGGCGTCTCCACCCGCATCCGCCCCCCCTCCTCGAACCGGACGACGACCTCACCGCTGCGGTCCGTCCGCAGCACACGGGCGCCGTGGTCTTCGAGACGCTCGACGACCTCCGGCGACGGGTGGTGATACAGATTGCGGAGCCCTACCGAGATCAGGGCCAGGCGAGGCGAGACGGCTTTCAGGAAGGTCTCGGTGGACGAGGTACGGCTGCCGTGGTGGGCCACCTTGAGGACGTCCACGCGCAGGTTCCGGGCACAGCAATCCACGAGGCGGTGCTCGGCCCAGCTCTCGACGTCTCCTGTCAGGAGGACGCGCCGGCCGTGAACCTCGGCCAGGAGCACGAGCGAGCGCTCGTTGGTCTCATGGCTTGGATCGTCCGCTGCGGGGTGGAGCACCTTGAGCCGCCAGCGGCCGGCGGAGGTCCGGTCTCCCTTGGCGAGGAAACGAGTCCGGGTACCCGGGAGAGACGTCAGTCGTCCGGCACAGCCTTCGGAGCCCCAGCCCGGGGCCATCCAGACCTCGTCCACGGGGAGGTAGGCACCGACATCTACAAGTCCGCCGCAGTGATCCATGTCAGGGTGCGTCATGACCAGGGCATCGAGATGTCGCACGCCTTCGCCCAGCAGGGCCGGCAGCAGGACCCGCCCCCCGAGATCACCGCCGTCCCAGCCGCCGCCGTCGACGAGGAAGGCACGGTCACCGTCGCGCAGGAGGATGGAATCCCCCTGCCCCACGTCGATCATCGCCAGCTCGGGAGCCTCCCTGGCCGTCCGGGGCCAGCCCACGGCGGCGCAGACGCCCAGGCCGACCGCTCCGGCGGCGAGGAGCAGAAGAGCCCAGCGATCCATGGACAGAAGCAGAAGGGCGGCGAGAGCGGCGGCGAGCAGCCAGGCCGCCCACGGCGAGAGCGCCACCAGCAAGGGAAGCCACACCTCGGGGGGAGTCCGTGACGGCCAGGAGAACGGTGCCGCCAGGAAGTCGAGGACAGGCAGCAGATGGCCCGCCCAAGACGGTGCGACGAGCGCGGCAGCCGTCCAGAGTAGCGAAACGATGAGGACCAACCCCGTCCACGGCACGGCCAGCAGGTTGAGCCACGGCGCCAGGGGAGAAAGCAGGTAGAACCTTGGCAAAGCCCAGGGCAGAGTCGCGAGCTGCGCGCCGACGCTCGCGGCGATCGACTTCGTCAGCCACGGGGGTGCGGGCAGGCGCCCCCAGCGCTCCGCAAGAGGAGGCGCCAGCAACAGGAGCCCCGCCGTGGCGGCCATGGTGAGCTGGAAGGCGGGCGACAGCACGAGGTCGGGCTGGTCCAACAGGAGCAGAAGGGCCGCCCAGCCCAGGGCGTTGGCGGCGCCGGGCGGCCGCTCAGCGAGGAGAGCCGTCACGGCCAGGGCTCCCATGACGGCGGCGCGCACCAGGGCCGGCAACGGTCCCACGAGCAGCAGGTAGAGGAAGATCGACGCCAGGGACAGGAGCAGACGCGGGCGCCGGGGGAGCCAGCCCGCCAGGAGCCAGACCGCTCCGGCCACCAGGGCCACGTGCACGCCCGAGACGGACATCAGGTGGTAGACGCCCGTCACCCTCAGGCCGCGCTTCCACTCCAGGGGGAGATCCGAGACGTCTCCCAGCACCAGGGCCCGGGCCAGCGCCTTGCCCTGGCGGTCTCCCCCGCTCTCGGGGCCTGCTGAGCTATAGGCCTTCTCCACCCGCCGCCGGATCGCACCCGAGAGGCGGGCCACGGCCCCGGGAGGAGACTCGATTTCCATGAGGGCACGGCTCTTGACGCGCAGGCGCCACGGTCCCGGCGCCGCCGCGACTCGGTTCGCGAAGCCCAGGGAACGGGTGAGATAGCCCTTGACCCGCAGCGTCGATCCGAAGGCCGGCGGCGGCTCTTCGGGATCGGGGAGGTGGAGGACTACCTGGAGCGGCGGCGCCGTGACCCGGTCCCCCTGCCGCAGGCGCACCAGACGAGTGGTCGAGGACCATCCCTCGTCATCCGCCGTCCAATGTCCGGAGACTTTGACCAGGGCTTCCACGGGCCGGTCCCGGTCGATCCGGTCCGCGGGGTCGAGGGGAAGGCCGAGCCGGACCGCCGCCGCGAGCAGGCCGAAGCTCAGGAAGGCGAGACCGAGGCCCATCCGTCTCCTCAGGGCCAGGGAGAGCAGCCCCAGCAGGGCGAGGAGAGGGACGGACAGGGAAGAGGCGTGAAAAACAAGGAGGGTGCCGGCCGCGAAGCAGGCGGCCGGAAGGAGCATGGGAGCTTTGTGGTCGTCCATGTACCCATAAGACGGAAAAACTCGCTCCGATCGCTCAACTTTCTTTCTGTGTGAAATTCGGAAGGAGGAACAGAGTGAGCTCTGCCCCTGACAGGAGACTCGACTACAATCAGACCATGGATGAAACGAACCTTCTCCAGAGGATCCGAACGGACCCCGAGATCTTTGGCGGCAAGCCGATCATCCGGGACCTGAGGATCTCCGTAGAGCTGATCCTCAGCCTTCTGGCCCAGGGAGAGACAGTCGAGAACCTGCTCGACGACTACCCAGGGCTGGAGCCGGATGACATCTGGGCCTGTATTGCCTATGCGCACGCCGTCATCGCCAACGAGTCTCTCGCTGCGGTACGGGTCGCGAGCCGTTGAGGTTTCTCGTCGATCGCTGTGCAGGCAGACGCTTGGCCGAGTGGCTTCGGATTCAGGGACATGACGTCATTGCGTCTCGCCTGATGGATATAATCTTGACAAGCTACGGCCCCGATCTGGCGGAAGGGGCCATTGTGACGGTCCGAGGTGACCGCATCAGGATTTCTCGCCAGCCCCGGCCGTCTTGACCTGTCCTTCCGCCTCCGGCGAAAACAACGACAGCACCGGCAATCCCAACCGCCGCCGCAGAGCCTGGCGGGCCAGGCGGTTCCGGGAACGCTCCAGCTCCTCCGCCGGCAGGCGCCCGCCGAGAGCGGCCAGAGTCTTCTCCACCGCTGCGTTGATCTCAGCCCGGGTCTCCCCGTCCAGACCGGCTTCGGTGGTGTCCAGCATCTCGCGGTCCAAGGCCGCCAGGCGATCCTCCACGTGCTGGGGATCGCCGTCGAGGGCGGCGATCCTGGCCTGGATCTCCGGGAAGCTCCTGGGCAAAGCGGCGGCCAAGGCGGCGAGGCGGGGGCGGATCTCGAAAGCCGGGGCCTCGGCCCGCTCGCCAGGCGCGGTCAGCTCGCGCAGCTCTTCCCAGGCGGCTTCGACGGCGGGCGCGCAGTAGCGCAGGCTGGAGATCTTCCCCTTGGCGCCCCGCTCCTTGCGCTTGGCGAAGACCTCTTCCAGCGTGCGTCTCACGAGGCCTATCGGTACGCCGTCCTGGTGCCAGCGGCGGGCGACCTGCCAGTCCGTTGGGGAGAGCAGCAGCGGTGCCCCCCGCAGCTCCACGAAGATCTCTTCGACGGCCTGGAAGTAGGCGTGGTCCGAGTCCTCAATCATTTTCATGTCAGAATGGCAATCACTTCAGCGTAAGAAGTCTATGACAACGGGAGATGACGGATTCCTCTCCGGAATCGCGCATCTCTTAGTGGACGGCATTTGTCTGGACTGAGGGGAACAATGATTCGACCCGAGCTCATGGAAGCCTACGCCCGCCGCATGGCCGCCTCCGTCGCCTCCGACCTGGAGGCCGGAGTCGCATCCATCCGGCGGACCCTGTTCGATTGTCAGGGCACCGAGGAGGTGGTCGTGGAGTGGCTGGCGAAGCTGGAGGACGGCTCCGAGATCCGGCTCTCGGCGGTGGTCACCAAGGGCCGCCAGGAGACGGCGTCCACCGAGCCCTCCCGGGAAGAGCTCGAAAGGCTGCGGGAGTTGGGGATCTCGCCGGAAGGCACGGGCCACGACTGAGGCTACCGGTTGCGCTCGTAGATCAGCTTGAGGCCGGTCAGCGTCAGGTCCGGGTCCACCTCGCGGATGTACTTGGAGCCAGAGGCGATGAGGGGCGCCTGGCCACCGGTGGCGACGATGCCCTTGACGCCGGGGATCTCGGCCAGCAGGCGCTCCAGGATGCCGTCCACGAGGCCGATGTAGCCGTAGTAGATGCCGGCCTGCATGGCGGAGGCGGTGTTCTTGCCCACCAGCTCGGAGGGCTTCCTCACGTCCACCCGGTAGAGGCGGGAGGCGTGCGCGAAGAGGGCTTCGGCGGAGATGCCGATGCCGGGGGTGATGATGCCGCCCATGTACTCCCCCGCCGCGTTGACCACGTCGAAGGTGGTGGCCGTGCCGAAATCCACCACGATGACGGGCGAGCCGTAGCGCTCCCGCGCGGCCACGGCGTTGACGATGCGGTCCGCCCCCACTTCCGCGGGGTTATCGTAGCGGATGGGCATGCCCGTACGCACGCCCGGCTCGATGAACAGCGGCTTCTTGCCGAAGTAGCGGCGGGCCAGGCGGTCGAGGGTCAGGTGGAGGGGCGGCACCACGGAGGAGATCACCACGGCCTCGGCTGTCACCGGGTCGATCCCCCGCAGAGAAAAGAGAGGGAGCAGGAGGGCGCCGTACTCGTCCGCCGTGCGCTCGGTGTCGGTCGAGAAACGGAAGCTCTCGACCAGCTCGTCTCCCTGGTAGACGCCAAAGACGGTGTTGGTGTTGCCGACGTCCACCAGGACGAGAACGCCGCTATCCCCGCCGGCAGCCTTTTCTCGCTTCATCCCTCGATCACCTCTCCCGCGGCCAGGGCGACGATCTCGCCGCCCCGGTCGAGCAGCAGCCGGCCGGTCTCGTCGAAGCCCTGGAAGGTCCCCTCGGTCACGGAATCCCCCGCGCGGAAGACGATCTTCTCGCCCGGCTGGTGAATGGACACCGCGCGGTAGCGTTCCACCGCGTAGGCGGAGTCGCCCAGGTGAGTCAGCTCGGTTTCTACGCCTTCGACCAGATCCCAGGTCAGGTCTTCGAGGCTCGCGACATCACCATTCAGGAGCCCGAGAGAGGTCGCGTTCTCCGGCAGGTCGGCCGTTCCGTGCAGGTAGTTCACGCCGAAGCCCACGATGGCGATAGCCTCCTCTCCTGGCCGCACCGAAGCCTCGATCAGGATGCCGCCGATCTTCCTGCGCTCGCCCCCGACTTCCACCAGGAGGTCGTTGGGCCACTTGAGACGGCAGGGAGAGGCAAGGTGCTGGGAGAGGGCACGGCAGAGGCCGATGCCGACCAGAAGAGGCAGGGTCTGGAGCAGGGCGGGGTTGGCCACCTGCAGCACCCGTGTGGCGTAGACGCCCTTGCCGCGGGGGCTCGACCAGCTCCGCCCCTGGCGCCCACGGCCGCCGGACTGCTCCAAGGCCAGCACGAGAAGCGGATGGAGCGTCTGCCCCTCGTTCTGGTACTCGGCGATGATCGAGCGCGCGAGGGCGTTGGTGGAGGCCACCGAGGGCAGGACCACGAGGTTTTCCGGGAGACCCCGCCGGCCCCGCCGCCGCTCCAATCCCTCAACGTAGCGCTCGAAATCCACGCTCTCTCTCCTTAGGAAAGTCCCAGGCTGGAGCGCAGGGTCGCCTGCCGCTCCCGCATCTCCGCGAGCCTGGCGCGCCCCCCTTCGATCACGTGGGCCGGCGCCTTGCCCAGGAAGTCCGGGTTGGACAGCCGCTCCTCGGCCCGGGCGGCGTCGGCGTCCAGCTTCTCGAGCTCCTTGGTCAAACGGCCCTTCTCCTCACCGCTCATCTCCTGCTTTTCGACGGCCACGCCGATCTCGACGCCGGCCACGAGATCGCGCCGAGCGCCTTCGGGAGCGGGGCCCAGGACCACCGTCTCGACGCGGGTCAGGAACTGGATCAGCGGCGCCTGCTCCGCGAGCAGCCTACTGATAGAAGTGTCCTCCGCGTCGAGATGGAGGTCGAGCTTCGCCTTGGGCGGCAGCCCCATCTCGGCCCGCAGGCCACGGACGCGGGTCACCACCTGGATGAGCGCGTCCATGCCGGCCTCGGCGGCGGGATCTTCCCACGTCTCCACCCGGGCCGGATAGGGCGCCAGGCAGATCGTTTCCGGATGGATGGCCTCGTGGCCGGGCAGGCGCTGCCAGAGCTCCTCGGTCAGGAACGGCATGACCGGGTGCAGAAGCCTCAGGGCGCGGTCGAGCACCGTGAGGAGAACGTCGCCCACCTGAGGACGCGGGGCTTCACCGGACAGGGCGGGCTTGGACAGCTCGATGTACCAGTCGCAGAAGTCGCCCCAGAAGAAGTGGTACAGGCGGTTGCAGGCCTCGTCGAAGCGGAAGATCTCGAGCTGCTCGGAGACCTCGGCCGCCACGCGGGAGAGGCGCGAGAGGATCCACCGCTCGGGCGCCGCCAGTCCTTTGGGATCGATGCTTTCAAGCACCCGGGCATCCGCCGGGATGCGCGACAGGGCGAAGCGGGTGGCATTCCAGAGCTTGTTGCCGAAGGCGCGGTAGCCGGCGATCTGATTGCGGTTGAGCGGGATGTCCCGGCCGGGGCTGTCGAGGGACGCCAGGGTGAAGCGCACGGCGTCGGCACCGTACTCCCCCACCAGGTCCGTGGGATCCATCACGTTGCCCTTGGTCTTCGACATCTTCACACCCTCGGCGTCGCGCACGAGGCCCGTCAGGTGCACCACGTGGAAGGGCACCTCGTGGGTGAAGTGAAGAGCGGTCATCACCATCCGCGCCACCCAGAAAAAGAGGATGTCGAAGCCGGTCACCATCACGGAGGTGGGATAGAAGGTCCGCAGGTCCTCCGTGTCGTCCGGCCAGCCGAGGATGGAGAACGGCCAGAGCGCCGAGGAGAACCAGGTGTCGAGCACGTCGGGGTCCTGGGTGAGCTGGTCGGTCCCCGCCTGGGCCGCGGCCTCCTCGAAGCTGCTGGCCACGAAACAGCGGCCGTCCTCGGTGTACCAGGCCGGGATCTGGTGCCCCCACCAGAGCTGGCGGGAGATGCACCAGGGCTTGATGTTGGTCAGCCAGTGCTCCCAGGTCTTCTCCCAGGTCTCGGGGATCAGGCGCACCCGGCCATCGCGCACCGCTTCCAGAGCCTGGTCGGCCATGCTCCTCACGTCGCAGAACCACTGGGTGGAGACGAGCGGCTCGATGGGCTCGCCGCCCCGCTGGCTGTGGCCCACGTTGTGGGTGTGGTCTTCAATCTTGATCAGATGGCCCCCGTCTCGGAGGCGCTGCACGACCTTCTCCCGGGCCTCGAAGCGGTCGAGGCCTGCGAACTCCTCCCCCGCCTCGGCGGTCATGCGGCCGTCGGGACCGATCACCGAGATCCCGGGCAGGTCGTGCCGCTTGGCCATCTCGAAGTCGTTGGGGTCGTGGAAGGGCGTGATCTTCACCAGGCCCGTGCCGAACTCCCGGTCCACCATGGCGTCGGGGACGAATGGCAGGCGCCGGCCCACGAGCGGCAGGAGGGCTGCCTTGCCATGGAGGTGCAGGTAGCGCTCGTCCTCGGGATGGAGGGCCACGGCCGTGTCGCCCAGCATGGTCTCCGGCCGGGTAGTGGCGATCACGATCTTTTCCCCGCTGTCACTGCCCTCCACGGGATAGGCCACGTGGTAGAGCTTGCCCGCGACGGTCTTCGTCTCCACCTCCAGGTCGGAGACGGCCGTGCCGAGCCTGGGCGACCAATTCACCATGTACTCGCCGCGGGTGATGAGCCCCTCTTCATAGAGGCGGACGAAGGCTTCGCGCACGGCGCGGGAGAGCCCCTCGTCGAGGGTGAACCGCTCACGGGTCCAGTCGCAGGAGGCGCCCAGGAGGTCGAGCTGGTGGCGGATGTTGCCGTGGTACTGCTGCTTCCACTCCCACATCCGCTCCAGGAACTTCTCGCGGCCGAGCTCGCGCCGGCTCGTGCCCTCGGTCTCCAGGTGGCGCTCCACCATGAGCTGGGTGGCGATGCCGGCGTGGTCCGTGCCCGGCACCCAGAGGGCGTTGTAGCCCTGCATCCGCCGCCAGCGGGTCAGGAGATCCTGGAGCGTGGACTGGAGGGCGTGGCCGACGTGGAGCTTGCCGGTGACGTTCGGGGGCGGGATGGGGATGCAGTACGAGGGCTTGTCCGAGGGGGCCTCGGCCACGAAATAGCCCTTCTCCGCCCAGCGGCGCTGCCACGGCTGCTCATAGCTCTCCGGGGCGAAACGCTTGTCCATTTCCGGCGTCTCCGGCGTCTCGGTGCGGGCCGCCGTCTCCGTATCCAGGGTGCTCACAACCACCTCCGTTTTCTTTTTCATCCATCAAACAGACGGGAGCGGCTTGCACCGCTCCCCGTTCGCCTTCGGTCCCGCCGAAGGCAGGTGCTACTCGACCTGGGCTTCCAGCTCGCGCAGACGGTCGCGGATGATCACCTCCGCCATGTCCGGAATCACCTCCCAGGCCACGTCGCGCACGGCCTTGTCGCCCAGCAGCTCGACCACCCGGCGGGCGATGCGGTCCACGTCGTCGTCCGACAGCCGGCCGTTGCCGTTCGCAGCCGGCGCCGCGGATGCCGCCGATGCCGTATAGACCGGCTCGGGAGCCGGTTCCGGCTGCGCCGTCGGACCCGGAGGGAACGCCGGCTCCGGCGAGCTGATCGCGGGAGCGTAGATCGACGCCGGATCGGGAGCGGCCCAGGCGGGCTGCTGCGATGACAAGGGCTCGGGCTCGGCTGGAGTCTCCCAGACCGGCGTGATCGGCTCCATCGGGGTGGGCGACAGGGGCTCCTCCTCGAAACGGAGCGGCTCGGGCTCGGCCGTCGCCGCCCAGTCGAAGCCGGCGGCAGGCGATGCGGGTACGGGGTCCTCGGGGAGATAGCGGTCCTGGGGGGTGTCGTCGAACGACAGCTCGCTCGGAGCGCCGAAGACGTCCTCCTGAAGAGCATAGGACTGCTCGCCCCCATCCAGCGAGAACACCGGCTCCTCCGTCACCCGATATCCAGAATCGGGCTCCAGGCTGAAGGAGGGCTCGCGGTCGAAGGGCTCCGGTGCCGGCATCGAAGGAGGCGCTGCGAACGGCGACGGCGCGGGTTCCGGCTCCGCTTCCAGCTCGAAGCTGCCCCAGGCCGGCTCCGCCGGGAAGTCGGGGGCGGCCCCCGAGGCGGTCAGCGGCAGGCTCTCCGGCGGGGCCGCGAGGTCCGGTACCGCCATCATCGCAGGCATCTGCGTCTCTGACACCATGGGTGCACTCGGGGCCAGCAACTCCTCGACCCGCTGGAGTAGCTCCTGCGAATCGAACGGCTTCTTCAGGAACGAGTCCGCCCCGGCGGCGCGGGCTTGGCCCTCGTCGAACGGCTCGAAGGTGCCCACCAGGAGCAGCACGGGCACGTCCGGCCGGATCTGCTTGGCGCGCCGGCAGACCTCATAGCCGTTGGCGCCGGGCATGTGCACGTCGGCGATCACGAAGTCAGGGTTGACCTCGTGCAGCAGCGCGACCGCCTCGTCACCGTTGCTGACGGCGCGGACCTCGTAGTCCTCGTCCATGAACGTCAGCTCGATGACCTTCTGGATGGTGACGCTGTCGTCCGCCAGCAGGATCCTTCTCTTCATTCCGCCTCCGTCGTTCTCAAAGGTAACGTAGCACCCCGGCGCCGGGCCGTCAAATCTTTTCTTCGGAGAGGGTTACGGGGCCGGGACGGCCGCGAACCGGTCCTGCAGGTACTCCACGATGGACTTGGTGGAGGTGCCGGGGAGGAAGATCGCGTCGACCCCCGCCGTCTTCAGGCCCTCAATGTCCTGCTCCGGGATGATGCCGCCAGCGAAGACCAGGATGTCTTCCGCCCCCTGCTCCCTGAGCAGCCGCGTCACCTCGGGCAGCAGGACGTTGTGGGCTCCCGAGAGGATCGAGAGCCCGACCGCGTCCACGTCCTCCTGCACCGCCGCCGCGGCGATCTGCTCGGGCGTCTGCCGCAGGCCCGTGTAGATGACCTCGTAGCCCGCGTCGCGCAACGCCCGCGCCACCACCTTCGCCCCGCGGTCGTGCCCGTCCAAGCCAGGCTTGGCGATCAGAATGCGCAGCCTTCTTTCACTCATGGCGCGGGATTGTAGCAGAGGGGCCCCCGCCCTACTTCAGGAAGAAATGGATCAGGTCCGTCTTCGGAGGCTGATACCCGAGCTGGCGCATCAGCGACACCACCTGCCCCCGGTGGTACGTCGAGTGATTCACCATGTGGAACACCGGCTGCCAGAGAGAACGGGTGATGGTCTCCCCCTGGTTCGTCCAGATGATGTCAGCCGCGAGTTGCTCCTCGGTCAACGAGGCAAGGAAGAATTCGAGCTGCGAAGCCGTCTCGGACCAGCCGGCGGCGAGCGTCTCCAGGTCGGAAACCGGAGGATCGCCGAGGATGGCCTCCTGGCCCACGAACCGGGCCATCCAGCGCCGCTGCGAGCCGAGGATGTGGGAGAGCGTGCCGAGCATGGAGCCGAAGCTCACTCCGGCATCGCGGACGAGGTGCTCCGGGCTCACCCCCCGGGCGGCGTCGAGCAGGACACGGTCCGCCCAGAGGGTGAAGAGGAGGAGCTGGCGGGTCTGCGTGAGAAGTCCCATGGCTAGAAGACTGCCGGCTCCTCGTAGGTGTTGAACACCTCGCGCAGCGCGTCGCTGATCTCGCCCACCGTGCAGTAGGCCTTCACGCAGTCGAGGATCAGGGGCATGGTGTTCGCGTCGCCCGCGGCGCCCTTTTTCAAGGCGTCCAGCGTGCGCTCGACCGCCCCGGGATCGCGCCGCGACTTGACCTCGTTGATGAACGCGATCTGCCGGTCCGCAAGGTCGTCCGCGATGTAGAGGATCTCGATCGGCTCCTCGTCGGTCACCTGGAAGGCGTTGACGCCGACGATGACCTTCTCCTTCTCCTCGAACGCCCGCTGGTAGGCGAAGGCGGCGTCCATCAATTCACGCTGAGGGAAGCCAGCCTCGATGGCCTCCACCATGCCGCCGAAATCGTCGATCCGCCGGAAGTAGTCGAAAGCGCCGTCCACCATCCGCCGGGTCATCTCCTCCACGAACCAGCTCCCGCCCAGGGGATCGACCGTGTTGATTACTCCCGACTCGTGGGCGAGGATCTGCTGCGTCCGGAGAGCCGTGCGGGCATTGGCCTCGGTGGGCAGGGCCAGCGTCTCGTCGAGGGAGTTGGTGTGCAGCGACTGGGTGCCGCCAAGGATGGCCGCCAGCGCCTGGACGGTGGTGCGCACCACGTTGTTGATCGGCTGCTGGGCGGTCAGCGAGCAGCCGGCCGTCTGCGTGTGGAAGCGCAGCATCCAGGAACGGGGGTTCTTGGCACCGTAGCGCTCCCGCATCACCTGGGCCCAGATCTGCCGGGCCGCCCGGAACTTGGCGATCTCCTCGAAGAAGTCATTGTGGCTGTTGAAGAAGAAGGAGAGCCGCGGCGCGAACTCGTCCACGTCGAGCCCGGCGTCGATGCCGTACTGGACGTACTCCATGCCGTCGCGCAGCGTGAAGGCCAGCTCCTGGAGGGCCGTCGAGCCCGCCTCGCGGATGTGGTAGCCGGAGATCGAGATCGTGTTCCAGCGCGGCACGTGCTGGGCCGCGAAGGCGAACTGGTCCGTGATCAGGCGCATCGACGGCCGCGGCGGGTAGATGTACTCCTTCTGGGCGATGTATTCCTTGAGGATGTCGTTCTGGAGCGTGCCCGAGACGTGCTTCTTGACGTCCACCCCCTGCTTCTCGGCCACGGCGAGATACATGGCGAAGAGGATGGGCGCCGTCGAGTTGATGGTCATCGACGTCGTGACCTCGCCCAGGGGGATGCCGTCGAAGAGGACCTCCATGTCCGCCAGGGTATCCACCGTCACGCCGCACTTCCCCACCTCGCCCTTGGACATGTGGTGGTCCGAGTCGTAGCCGTAGAGGGTGGGCAGGTGGAAGGCGACCGAGAGGCCCGTCTGGCCCTGGGAGAGGAGGTATTTGAACCGCTGATTGGTGTCCGCCGCCGTGCCGAAGCCGGCGAACTGGCGCATGGTCCACAGCTTGCCCCGGTAGCCGGTCGGGTGGATGCCCCGCGTGTACGGATACTCGCCGGGGATGCCGATCTCCTGGATGGGATCGACGTCCGCCACCTGCTCGGGGGTGACGAGGTGGGGCACCTCCATGCCGGAGACCGTCGTGAAGTCCTTCTTCCAGAAGGGGACCTGGGCCTCCGCCTTGCCCTTGGCGCCCTCCCACCGCTGCCGGGCCTCGGCCATGGTCTCGAAGGCCTCCTCTTTGAGGACCGATTTGGCAGGCTTCACTTCGGTCAACAGCGTCGGTTCCTGGTCCTTCACGGCCATTCCTGAAGCTCCTTTCGCGGGCGGACGCCGCCCCTCCCGGGGGCGCAGGCGTGACAAAGTATAGACGATGGGAGGAGCCCCCATTATTCCCCCAAGCAGTCCCTCTTGGCAGCCACGCTACGAGTTGACACTGGCGATGGCCCGCAGCCTGATGGAGATCGAGGCCGCCCGCGCGGTCGTCGAGCAGATCCCCCTGCCTCCGGCGGTCCAGTCCGAGCTCCGCCGCCAGGCCCGGGTCCGCTCCACCCACTACTCCACGCGGATCGAGGGCAACCGGCTGACTCTGGCCGAGGCCGAGAAGGTCGTCGAGGGCAAGAAGGTCCAGCTTCACGGCCGGGAACGGGACGCGGGAGAGGTCCGGAGCTACTGGAAGTCCCTCCTGCGCGTCGAGGAATGGGCGGCCCGGGGCGACGATTTCACCGAGGAGACGATCCGGCGCCTTCACGCTCTCGTCGAGGGAAGGACGCGTCCCAGCCCCTACCGCGACGGCCAGAACCTCATCCGAGACTCTGAGACGGGAGCCCTTGTCTACCTCCCTCCCGAGGCCAAGGACGTTCCGGTCCTCATGGCGGGTCTGGTCGCCTGGGTCCGGCGCGCCCAAGAGGAGCGCCTCCCTCCCCCGCTCCTCGCCGGCTTGGCCCACTACCAGTTCGTCACCATCCATCCCTACTACGACGGCAACGGCCGCACGGCCCGTCTGCTCGCGACCTTCCTCCTCCACCGGGACGGCTACGGGCTCAACGGTCTCTACTCCTTGGAGGAACGGCACGCCCGGGACCTCGCCGCGTATTACGGGTCCCTGGCCGTCCACCCTCATCACAACTATTACGAGAGACGGGATACTGCGGACCTGACGCCCTGGCTGGAATACTTCCTGAGCACCTTGACGGAGGTATTCACAAGGGCAAAGGAAGAGGCGTTGCGCCACGCGAGCGGGGAGGGTTCGGCGATGCAACCCGAGGCCCTGCGCCGTCTCGACGCCAGAGCCCGAACGGTCCTTGGGCTGTTCACGAGAACCGAGGAAATCACGTCCGCGGACGTAGCCCACGTCCTCGGCCTCTCGGATCGCGCGGCCCGTGACCTCCTCCGAGGTTGGGTTGGAGACGGATGGTTGACGGTGGCCGATCCCTCCCGGCGTGGCAGGTCGTACCGGTTATCGGCGGATTATCGGCAGTTCATCGGCGGTTTATCGGCAGAGCCGTCTTCCAGGAATTCTCCGGGATAGTCCGTCTCTCCTCTCAGGAGGGCAATACGATGAACAAGCGAGGAGTTCCCTGGCTCAGTTCCTTCTTTGCCATGGCCGTCCTGGTTCTCGTCGGGACCGTCCCGGTCCTCGGGGCGGGATTCGGGCTTTTCGAGCAGGGCGCCAAGGCCATGGGCATGGCGGGGGCCTTCACCGCCCAGGCGGATGATCCTTCTCTCTTCTTCTACAACGTCGGGGGTCTCGGGCTGGCCACTCAACGGCAGTGGACCTTGGGCGCCGTTCGGGTTCAGGGCACGGAGGGGACCTTCCAAGGCGCGGCACCGAGCCCGGGTCCCAATGCCAGCGGCGAGCAGTTCGAGCTCACGGAGGTAATCTACAACGGCGGATTGATCTGGCCCATCAATCCAACATGGAAGTGGGGAGTCGGCGTCGCTACACCTTTCGGCCTCGAGACCAAGTGGAAAGATCCCAGCAATTTCTCGGGACGATTCTTCAGTACCATGGCCGCCATTCGCGCTGTCGACGTCAATCCCGCCCTGGGATGGCAGGTCACACCCAATCTCGGGATCGGCTTCGGGGGTATCGCCCGCGCTTCGGACCTCATTCTCAAGCGTCACGTGCTGTTCCCGCCGACAGGTACGCAACGATTTGACATCGGCGGCACCCGGCTCGAGAGCGACGGCTTCAGCTATGGCTATGGTTGGAACGTCGGCCTCCTGCACAAGCCGACTCCGAGCTTCTCCTGGGGCCTGTCCTATCGCAGCAGGATCGAGATCGACTACGACGGCGATGCCCGGTTCCGGCAGAGGCTGACCGGGGTGCCTCAGGTCGACGTGGCGGCTCGCACCGTCATTCCGTTCGACCGCGACCTGCCGATCGAGACCTCGATCGAATTTCCCGACATGGCAAGCCTCGGCTTCGCCTTTGGCCTGACCTCCAACCTGCTGCTCGAAACCGACGTCAACTGGACCGGTTGGAGCTCCTTCGACGAGACGAGCATCCGGTTCCTCCAGAATCCGCAACTCAATTCAACGATCCGTTCCGAGTGGGACGATGTCTACAACTACCGCGCCGGACTGCAATGGACGGCCAGCCCGACTTCACAGTGGCGCTTTGGCGCCTATTACGACGAGACGCCGCAGCCTGAAGAATCGGTCGGCCCTCTGCTGCCCGACGCCAACCGCAAAGGGTTGACCCTGGGCTATGGCTACACGGGGACCTGGAAGATCGATGTCGCCGTGATGTACGTCAACTTCGACGAGCGGACCCGGAACCGGAGTTTCCCGGGCGAGCCGAACTTCTTCGGCACCTATCAGAACGAAGCCTGGCTGTTCGGGCTGACCTTCGGCCGGTGACAGAGAGGAGCGCCTACCGGCTCGCCGTGGCCCTCCTGTACAGATAGCTGAACACCTGGGGCGGCGTCGCCGTGTTCCCCGCCGCCATCTGCGGCTTCGCGTCGTAATGGCAGCTCTGGCAAGTGTCCAGGCTCCAGGTCGAGAACTTGTAGGCCAGGTAGCTCTCCATCGTCGTGTTGACCAGGGCCGGCGTATTCACCAGGAGCTTCGGGTCCCAGTGAGAGTTGTCCGTGTTCAGGACCTCGCTGATCCCGTTGGGATCGGGATACAGCACGTCGATCATTTCGTAGTACTGCCAGACAGTGCCCCGGAGCTCGGTCTGATACCTTACGTTCGCCCGTTTCACCGCTTCCCGGATCGGCGTGACCCGCGAGCAATCCACCGGCCGGTCGGGTGGATTGCGCGGTATGACGTCGCCCTTGCTGAGCATCGCGGGCTCGGTGACGGGGTTGTAGTGGGCGTCCGGGTTTGAGAGAAGCTTGTAGTCGAACCTGCCGTCGGTGTCGAACCCGTAGGGGTAAACAGGCTCTCTTCCCGCGGGCCCGGGATTGAACGAGGCCGAGAGAGGGCTGCCATCCGGACGTGTCGGCACCGGGCGCTCGCTGATCTTCACGTTGTCGACCTGCTCGAACGTCGTCCAGAACCACGTGCTCTTGCTCTTGGGCGTATTGCGCAGGATGTGCAGGCCGACCAGCCCCAGCGTGACCGGCTCGGACACCGTGCCGTCCGGCTTCAGGTAGGCGGCGCGAGTGGTGAAATAGCGATCGAAAATGTCCTTCTTCTTGTCGAGGATCCTCCAGCTCGCCTTGATCTCGATCGCTCCCTGCCGGGCCCAGTCCGGAAGATCCGGGGCACCGGCCGCGGTCGTCGGCAGGAACACGAACTTTCCGGCGTCCGTGTCTTCGATCTGACGGTCGGCGTCGTAGTAGCCGGTAGCGCGGAAATACTCGTGCTCCCTCTGGTTCAGCCGTACTTCGAGCAGCACGTAGTTGCCGAGCTGGTCGACGACGGGGTTGGGGGTTATGGCCAGGTCGTACAGGGCCAGCCCGAAGTCCGGGTTCTGGGTCAGGAAGTAGATGGACTTCTCTTCAAACCCGCCGAGGACGGGCAACAGCTTTCTCGGATCGGTGGGATCCTGGAT
>CAXTNS010000069.1:7897-16202 GCA_964245465.1 uncultured Thermoanaerobaculia bacterium | reverse complement strand
CAGTGAGACCAGCCGCAGGACGAGCTTCACCGAGCGCTCCATCAGGCGGTAGCTCTTTTCGCACCCCGGCGACTTGTCGTGAATCCAGAAGAGGACGATCCCCATGTGGTAGATCCAGAGGAGGTTCGGCAGCTCGGCCGTCAGCTCGGCGGTCAGGCGGGTATCCGAGCCCGTCACCACCTCGGCGAACAGCTCCGTAGCCTGCTGGCGTACGGGCAGCGACTCGTCGCTGAACGGGTTCAGGGGGCTCTTGGGGTCCGCGGCCGTCTTGAACAGGACGCCCGAGAACTGATGGTAGGGCATGATGGTGTCGAGCTTCGCCCGCATCACGCCCAGAAGGCGTTCCCGGAGTCCCTTCTCCTGGGCGAGCAGCTCGCGGGAGGCGGCCAGATGCTCGTGGTGGGTGCGTTCGTAGAACGCCTGGATCAGGTGCTCTTTCGATTTGAAGTAGTAGTAGGCGTTGCCCAGGGAGACCCCCGCCTCCTCGGCGACGGCCCGCATGGTCGTCTCCTCGTAGCCCCGCTGCCGGAACAGCCGGAGGGCCGTGTCGAGGATCTGGACGCGGGTCTGCTCGCCCTTGCGGGTCTTGGTTCTGCCGGCCTCCACGGGAGCCGGGACCTCCGTCGTCTTCAAGTTTTCCATGCTTCCGCCTGTCCGATCCTGAAACGGTTTCTGGAGACCCAGGCGATGACCCGCTTGGCGCTGGGCATCAGCTCGGGAGTGGCGAGGCGCAGGGCCGTACCCCGGTACTTCTTGAGAGCCCAGAGGCACATGATCCACGCCTTGGCCCCGTGATAGACCTCCCCATTGAAACTGACCACCGTCAGGTCCACCAATGTGTTGTCGTGGTCGAGGCCAGGGAAGCGGCGCCGGGCCTCCTGCGATCCGGCGGCCACATACTCCAGAGGCAAGAACTTGGGTTGGCTCTCCAGCCAGGCTCTCGCCCGGCGGCAGACCGCGCAACGGCCGTCGTAGAGCACGGTGAGCATGGCGGTCCTACTCTCAACCCTTCACCGCGATGCAGGCGTCGGGCTCGACCGGCGGCGGCGCGATCTCCAGGAAGGAGCGACGGCGGATGCGGCTGAAGACGTAGAGGTTGAAGAAGTGCATGCCGCCCAGGACCAGGAGGACCCAGCCGATCTTCTGGGACAGCGCCTCGATGGAGGTCCGGGTGCTGGTGACGTCGTAGCCCATCTTGAGGGCCAGGGTCACGTAGCCGAGGTTGATCAGGTAGAAGCCGACCACCAGGAGGCGGTTCACCGAGTCCGCCATGGCGTCGTCGCCATGGAAGACGTCCACCAGGAACACGCGGCCGTTGCGGAACAGGGTGCGGGCCACCCAGATGGTGAGGGCGATGCTGATGGCGAGGTAGAAGCAGTAGGTGACGACCACGAAATCGATGCCCATGACGTCTCCTCCGAGGAAGAACGCGTCGATTTGAACGCGTTCAACAACAGCGTAGGACGACTTCCCGGGCGTGTCAAGAGTTTTGAACGCGTTCAGATCAGCTAGATGTAACCCAGCTCCAGCGCTTTGAGGACGGCCCGGGTCCGGTCGCGGACACCGAGCTTGGAGAGGATGTTGGAGACGTGGTTCTTGACCGTTCCCTCGGTGGTGTGGAGGGCCTCGGCGATCTCCCGGTTGTTGTAGCCGCCCGCCATGAGGCGGAGGATCTCGGTCTCGCGGCGACTGAGGGAGTCGGGGGGATCGAGGCTTTCGAATTCCGGACGAAGGTTTTCGAGACCGCGCAGGACGCGCTCGGTCACGGCTGGGCGGATCAGGGTCTCCCCCGCCGCCACCCGCCGGATGGCCTCGGTGAGCCGCTCGAAGGAGACGTCCTTGAGGAGGAACCCCCGGGCGCCGGCGCGGATCCCCTCCAGCAGGGCCGCGTCGTCGTCGAAGGTGGTAAGGAGGATCGTCGGCGGGAGGCGCTCTTCCTGGCGAAGCCGCTTCAGGAGATCTACCCCGGAGAGCTGCGGCATGCGCACGTCGAGGAGGACCACATCCGGCGCGGCGTCTTCGAGGACCTGAAGGGCCTCCTCCCCATCCGACGCCTCGGCCACGACGCGGATGTCCTCGGTCAGGTCGAGGAGACCGCGAAGCCCCTTGCGCATCAGCGTCTGGTCGTCCACGAGAAGGACGCGGATCACGCCAGCCCCTCCATCCCCTCTGGGGCCGGCGTCCAGGCCCGCAGCGAGAATCCCTGGCCCGGCCGGGATTCGATCTCCAGCCGGCCGCCGATTTCCTCCAGGCGCTCTCTCATCCCCTGGAGACCGTGGCCAGCCTGCAGGGCCACGGCGCCCCGGCCGTCGTCGCGCGCTCGCAGAGCGATCCCTTCCTCTTCCTTCGCCAATTCGATCCACAGGTTCCGCGCCCGGGCATGGCGGACAGCGTTGGTGATGGCTTCCTGGGCGCAGCGGAACAGGGCGTGCGCCTGGGAGGGATCGTGGATCTCCAGGTCCTCGGGAAATGACAGGCGCACCCGGGGCTCCGGCGTGCCAGCGGCCAAGGTCTCCAGGGCCCGCCGCAGATCGACGGACCGGTCATCCCGCAGGGTGCTGACGACCTCGCGCACGTCGGTGAGAAGGAGACGGGTCACGGCCTGGGCCTCTTGGACGGGCTCGGCGGCCCGGCCTTCCACGGTCTGCTTGGCCAGCTCCAGATTGACGCTGAGCACGGTCAGGTGGTGGCCCAGGGTGTCGTGGAGCTCGCGGGAGATCTGGAGGCGCTCGGCCATGCGGCTGCTGTCCGCCAGCAGCTCCTGGGTGGCCTGGAGCTCGGCGTTGACCCGCGCCAGCTCGCGCCCCCGCCGCCCCTCGGACGCGGCCATGTAGCCAGCGCAGAAGGCGAAGACCTCCCAGCCGACTACGGAAAGGACGGTCAGGCCCACCACAACCGTCCAAGGCAGGTGGGAGAGGCCCGGCAGCGGCTCGAACCGCTCGGTGGAGGCCAGCAGCAGCGCCGCCACGCCCGTCAGCACCCCCTGAAGGCCCAGCCAGAGGAAGGCCGAGCGGTCTGGCAGCACGAAGGGGATCTCGGCCGCGACCAGGAACAGAAGGTCCGTGGAGACGAGGAGGGCCAGAACGACCTGAACTCCCAGCAGGATCACTCCGGAACGGGACGGTAGAGCCACCGGAGCACGGGTGTTCCACCAGAAGGCCCAGCCGAACGCCAGGTAGGCCCCGGCGATCACCGCCCAGTTCAGCGATGCGATCCAGGAAGGGCCTTCCACTGGCAGCGGAGGAGACTCCTGCGCGAACGTCTCGGTCCCCACCAGAAGCCAGGCGAAAAGGCCCGTTACCCGGAGCAGCGTCTGAGGGCGGGGCAGGGCCATGCAACGGGATTGTAGAGGACCCTCGCGGGCTCGTCCGGTGCCGGAAGTCATGGTTTTTCCGCTGACTTCCCGCACTGTCGCGCCAGGACGGCGGCTCCTACTCTGGAGAAAGACGGCGGGAGCAATCCGCCGTCCCCTGAAAGGAGATATCACAATGAGACTCAGAACTTTCCGGGCCGCCCTTCTGGCCCTGGTCTTCGCCGCTGCTCCAGTCTGCGCGGGTGACCTCGAGACGCCGGAGCAGGTCCTCCAATACCTCGACCAGCACCGGCAGGACGTCGCGCTCGCCAGCTATTCCGTCCGACCGGACGGCACCCTCGATCCCACGGACCCCATGATCCTCTTCAATCCCGACCGGAAGATGCCCCTGGGCTCCACCTTCAAGATCGTGGTGCTGGCCGCCTACGCCCGCGAGGTCACGGCTGGGCGTCTGGACCCGGAGCAGGAGGTGGGTATCCCCGACTGGGAGCGGTACTACCTGCCGGGTACGGACGGCGGCGCCCATCCGGCGGCGCTGGCGAGCCTGGACATCCCCGCCGATCCGTACGGATTCGCCAAGGACCGCGCCGCGGCCGTGACGCTCGACACGCTGGCCCACGTCATGATCCAGCTCAGCGACAACGCGGCGACCGATTACCTGATGGCGAGGCTCGGCCGGGACACTCTGCGGTCCGTCATCAAGCAGGCTGGCCTGACGGGCCAGGACGTGCCGCTGCCCATCCTCGGCATCTTCCTCGCCTGGAACAACCATGAGGATGGGCTCCTCACCCCCGCCCGGGTCCGCCGTCTGCTGGCGGAGAGTCCGGCCCGCTACGCCGCCCGGGTGGACCGGCTGACCGCGGCCTACGGCGACCCGCGCTGGCGCCGGCAGGAGCACCTCTTCCTGCTGGCGACCCGGGACTCCTTCGATTACGAGCTTGAGGCCCGCGTCGCCGATGCCCGATTCCAGCAGGGCACGGTGCGCGACTACGCCCGGGTCATGGCGGGGGTGGTCACCGGCACCTTCCTCTCGCCCGAGATCTCGGCCCTGATGCGCCGGCATCTGGAGGTGCCTCTGCCCAATCACGACCTCTTCCTCTCCTGGGGGATGAAGGGCGGCTCGCTCGCGGGCGTTCTGACCGAGGCCAATTACTACGTGCCTGCCGCCGGCACCCTCGCGAGCAAGCCACGGGTCTCCGTGCTCTTCCTGCGCCGGATCGAGCCGGCCCCCTGGGAGCAGTTGCTGGCGGATTTCGGCACCGTGTTCTTCAACGCCCGCTTGGCCTTCGACCGGGACTTCGTGCGCTTCACGCGGCGGATGCTGGTCCAGGCTCCGTGATCCGCGATGGCGAAGGGGCGGCCCTGTGGCCCGCCCTGCTTTTTTCCAGCCCTCCTCGTTGCTGGCACAAGGCTGACACAGTATGCTTCCGAAAGAAAATTGAGGACGGGAAGAAATGCCAAGAAGTCGCCTGGAGCGGATAAGGGACTACATCCGTCGACGCCGCTACGACATGTCGGCTCATGCCATGGAGGAGATGGCAGAAGATCTCCTCGACATCCTGGACATTGAGGCAGCAGTCCTCTCAGGTACGATCAACCGGATGGACAAGGAAGACCCCCGAGGAACGAAGTACGTGGTGGTAGGATTGCTGACGACCAGCGAACACCTGTTGGCGTGGTTGGGCGGTTCGTTGGCAGCAGTCGATTTCTGATCATCACGGTCTATGTAGCCGCGTGAAGGAGCGAAGAGGCATGTACGGATATAAGTGCCAGTATTGCTCAGGTACGGTCCAGGCGAAGAAAGTCGCCATGGAAAGCTTCAAGCAGAAGAGCGGCTTCATCATCCTGGAAGATGTCGTGGTCGGAGTCTGCGACACCTGTGGAAATCGCTACTACAGCGCCGACATTCTCCATGCCGCACACGAGCTCGCCACAGGGAAACGAGCTCCCGAGCGAACCGCTGAGGTTCCTGTAGCCCACATGCGCTAAACCATCGCCGCCCTCTCCTCCACTCCCACCCAGCGACGCCCCCGCTCACCCACGTACTCCGACTGCGGTCGGATCAGCCGTCCCGTGGCGAGCTGTTC
Source organism: uncultured Thermoanaerobaculia bacterium (assembly GCA_964245465.1). Classification (GTDB taxonomy): domain Bacteria; phylum Acidobacteriota; class Thermoanaerobaculia; order Multivoradales; family UBA5704; genus DATARR01. The sequence continues at coordinate 10,802 of CAXTNS010000069.1, read as the reverse complement.
CAGGGCATGGCCCGTCCACCCTGCCACTCGTCCAACTGCGAAGGTAGGCGTGAATAGCTCGATGGGCAGATCCAGGCCGTGGAGGAGGAGGGCCGTGTAGAACTCGACGTTGGTGTCCAGCCGCCGATCCGGCTTGCGTTCGCGGAGCAGACGCAGGGCCGTGGCCTCCACGGAGCGGGCAAGGTCGTAGAGCCCCTCGTCTCCACCGTGGCGGTAGAAGCGCTCGGCCGCGGCGGCTAGGACGTCGGCCCGGGGATCGCGGACGCGGTAGACCCGATGGCCGAAGCCCATGAGGCGCTCGCCCCGGTCGAGCTTCTCCCGGAGCACGACCTCGGCCCGCTCGGGCGAGCCGATCTCGAAGACCATGTCGAGCGCCGGTCCCGGGGCGCCGCCGTGGAGTGGCCCCTTGAGCGCGCCCACGGCGCCCGTGATGGCCGAGATGAGGTCCGACTGGGTGGAGACGATCACCCGGGCCGTGAAGGTCGAGGCGTTGAGGCCGTGATCCGTCACGGTGTTCAGATAGGTCTCCAGCCCCCGGACCCGCTCGGCTGAGGGCTCCTCGCCGGTCAGCATGTGGAGGTAGTTGGCGGCATGCCCGAGGTCAACCCGGGGCGCCACCGGCTCCTGCCCTTGCAGCAGACGCCAGTACGCGGCGACGATCGACGGGAAAGCGGCCACCAGCGTGGCGGCGTCCTCCTTCGCGTCCTTCCCCGCTCCCTCTGACAGGCTCAGGGCGCCGGCGCCCATCCGCAGGGCGTCCATCACAGGCACGCGCCGCTGGGCCGCCGAACGCAGCAGGTCCAGCACCGCCGCCGGCAGCGCACGCCGGGCGGCGAGACGGCGCTCGAGATCCTTCAGCTCCGCGGCATCCGGCAGCTCGCCGGTCCACAGCAAGTGAACCATCTCCGCGAAAGTGGCCCGGGGGGCGATCTCCTCCACCGGGAAGCCGGCAAGGAGCAGAACGCCCGCCTCGCCATCCACGCTGCTCAACCGGGTCGTGGCGGCCACAACCCCTTCCAGTCCCTGATTCGTGTTCGTGCTCATGTGGGTCTCCTTCTTCCCAGTCCCATCTTCGATCCACGTGGATGCATTGTCAATCTTGATTCAACCATCAATGTGTGGGACTGTTGAGGCATGACGGAGGAACGGTTTCTCACCGCCCAGGAGGCAGCCGCCGAGCTTGGAATCTCGCTCACCACGCTCTACGCGTACGCGAGCCGGGGGATGCTCCGCTCCGAAGCCGTGCCAGGCGATCCCCGGGCGCGGCGTTATCCCCTCGGCGACGTGCAGCGGCTCAAGGACAAGAAGGAGCTGAGGAGGGACCCGGAAAAAGTGGCTCCCAAGGCCCTCTCCTGGGGCGTACCCGTGCTGGAGTCGGCCCTCACCCTTGTACAGGACGGCCGGTTCTACTACCGAGGCCGGGACGTGGTCGAGCTCGCCCGGAGCGCCAATGCCAGCGCCGTCGAGGAGGTCGCGGCGCTCCTCTGGACGGGTGATCCCGGCGACGCCGGGAGACTCTTCCAAGAAAAACCGCACGCCCTTCCCTCCTGGACCAATGGGCTGTTCAAGGGCGATCTCTCCCCTGTGGAGCGCTGCCAGGTGGCTCTGCCCCTGGCCGGAGCCTTGGACCTGGCGGCCTGGGATCTTCGCCCGGCGGCCGTGGCGGCCACGGGAGCGCGGATCCTGCGGTTTCTGACTGGAGTTGCCGCGGGGCGAGCACCTGCCTCGTCCATCGCCGCCACGCTCCAGCAGGGGTGGGCTTCGGACGGATCGGACGTGATCCGGCCGATCAGCGCGGCTCTGATCCTGGCGGCGGACCATGAGCTGAACGTTTCCGCCTTCACGGCTCGTTGTGTGGCGTCCGCCTCGGCGAATCCCTACGACGTGGTGACCGCCGGCCTCGCGGCCTTGAAGGGAGCCCGCCACGGCGGCTACACGGAGAGGGTGGAGATGCTGTTCCGGGAAGCCGGCTCGGCGTCCGGAGCCCGCCGAGCCCTCGCGGACCGTCTCCGCCGGGGCGAGGAGATCCCCGGCTTCGGCCAGCCGCTCTATCCGGACGGAGATCCGAGAGGCAAGGCCCTCCTCGACCTCGCGTCCGAGATCGCCCCCCCATCCCCCACCGTGGCCCTCGCCAAGGCCTTGGCTGAAGCCGGGCGCGAGTTGATCCGCGAGCACCCCACGATCGACTTCGGCCTCGTCACCCTGGCCCGCACTCTGGGTCTGCCCGAGCGCACGCCGCTGGCCCTCTTCGCCCTCGGCCGGACGATCGGCTGGCTGGGGCATGCCATCGAGGAATATGGCATGGGGAGGTTGATCCGGCCGCGGGCGGCGTATGTAGGGGAGATACCGGCGGATCAGTCAAGCCGGAACTCTTTGCAGACCTGACTGAATTCAGGGAGAAGCTCGGCAAGGGAAAGCGCATCTCCCTGAGGGAGCAGCCGAGCCCTGCCCTCGAAGAGGGCCGCGCAGATCTCGTTGTCGTACTTGGACCGGTAGAAAACACCGGCCGCCTCCCAGTCATCGAACAAGGTCCGGGCAACAGCCTGAGTCACTTCCCGGTTGCTACCCTGGATCACGTCCATGTCGAGGTGCTTGACCCCCTGCCCCCGAAGAAAGCTCGCCAGATCGTTCTCCAGATCCCGTCGCAGGCTCACCTCGTCAAGGGAATACAGATCCCCTGAGAGGATCTCGAGAGACGCAGCCACGAGCACCTTCTTCTCCCTCCACTCCTGGGGCACGGGGCCCAGGATTTCTTCCCAGTCCGTTCAAACTCTTCAATTTCTTCAAGCGAAGGACGGAAATCAGCCATGGTCTCACGAAGGCAGGTCAGCGAGTTCGGGGAGCAATACAGGGTACGAAACTGCCGGTGGGAATCATCAAATCGATTCTTTCCAAAGAATGCATG
>CAXTNS010000069.1:6783-7887 GCA_964245465.1 uncultured Thermoanaerobaculia bacterium | reverse complement strand
GCATGTGGAGGGAAGTCCAAGGGTGAGGACCTACGTCCTACCCGCCAGACCGGATCTCCGCTCTTCAGACGCTAGAGCTCCACAAACGCCTGAGCGGCTTCGACCACGCCCTTCCAGGCTTCCGGCTGGCTCCCATGGCGCAGGACATGGGCGGGAGCCTGGTCATTGAGCCAGCGATTCATGCCGAAGAGCCAAGACTTGGCCGTTTCGCCACCATAGGCCTGGACGATGTAGCAGATGGCTTCGTCAGCCGAGCGAAGACGGTCCAGGACGACGGGGTCCGGCTCTTCCTGCCCAGCCATCCAGCGGTCAAGGACATCGGCCTCGACACCGGCCAGGTGAGCCATGACATCCCGGCCGACATGTTCCTGGAGAGAACCCGCGAGCCTGCAGATCTCCGACTCTTTAAGGGGAATCTGTTTCAGCAGGTAAGCCTTCATGGCGAGCGCTCCTACGGCGGCACCGACGACAGCGGCACTGGCCACTTTACGAGTCTTGTCAGCTCGCGAGTGCACCGGTTCCGGATCCTGGGCAAGAGGCTTGATTCGGTCGCTCATGGCTCTCGTCGGTTCACAACTTACGCCTGGTAAATTCTACCTTCAATCTCAAAGAAAGAGAAGTTCTCCTCCACTTCGGATCCACGCGAGCCGCGTGAAGACTAGTCCGACAGCCCTGCAGACCACTCAAGACTACGATATCCACCCGCTTTCCACAGGCCTCTCTTGATAGGTAGTCCCTGGTCTCCTCAACCTTCCGAAGACCCTCAAGAGCCCTGCCAGACGCCCGTCTCCCCACATCCCCGCTTGTCTCTGTTCGCTCCTGTCTCCAGGATAAAGATAAAAATTGACAAAATTGGGTTGGATTCTTAGGCTCCCGGACATGGGCGAGACAGACTCCAGCCGGCGCAGGAAAGTCCGCAGCCCGTCGTTCCCGTTCATCAGCCTCCGGGAAGCCGTGGACCGGGCGCGGGCGTTCCATGAGGCGGAGCAGCGGAACGCGGCGCGGCCGGAAACGGCGGCGGCGCATTGGGGCTATTCGCCGAAAAGCAGCGGGGGGAAGCAGACGATCGCGGCCCTGCGGGCGTTCGGGCTGATAGAGGGGGAT
>CAXTNS010000069.1:0-6773 GCA_964245465.1 uncultured Thermoanaerobaculia bacterium | reverse complement strand
GGACGGGCGCTGCGCATTCTGCTCGACGAGCGGGATGCGTCCGAGGAACGGGAACGGCTCATGAAGCAGGCAGCCCTCATGCCGCCGCTCCACTCCAAGCTCTGGGAGCGCTACGGGCCGGAGCTCCCCTCGGATCAGACGCTGCGTCTGTCTCTGATCCTGGACGAGGGGTTCAACGAGAACTCGGTGGATGACTTCCTGACCGAGTACAAGGAAACGCTGGAGTTCGCACGATTGCGGATGGCGGAAGGGGCGCGGCCACGTCCCGAGCCGTCTCCGGCACCGTTCCTCTCCCCTCCCCCACCGCCCAAGACCGGGGAGGCCTTTGAGATCGATCCCCTCGTCTTTCCCCTGCTCCATGGCAACGCGGTCGAATTCAGGATCCGGCGAAAGGTCTCACCCCAGGAGGCTGAAGACATCCGCCGAGTGTTCGATCTCTGGCTGCAGAAAATCGTGGAGCGGTGACCTCAACCGTTCCCTGAGCCTCACGACCTCGCCGACGACGATCGTGGCCGGCGAACGGAGGCCGGCTCGGGATACGTCTCCGGCGATGGTGCCCAGAGTGCCAATCAGGACCCTCTCGCCGGGGAGCGTTCCCTGGGCGATGACGGCGACCGGAGTATCCGCTCCCCGCCCGAAGAACAGAAGCGAGGCCGCGATCTCGGTCAAGCGCGTGAGCCCCATCAGGACGACGAGCGTCTCGACTCGGGCGAGGGCCTGCCAGTCCTGCCGGTCCTCTTCGGCGCAGTGGCCGGTCACCACGGCGTAGCCTCCGGAGACCTCGCGGTGGGTGATGGGGATGCCGACGCGGGCGGGCACGGCGACGGGGCTGCTCACGCCGGGGACCACCTCCCAGGGGATTCCCGCCTCGGCACAGGCCAGGGCCTCCTCCGCCCCGCGGCCGAAAACGAACGGGTCGCCCCCCTTGAGCCGTACCACGACACGGCCGGCCCGGGCGTGGTGGATGAGAATCTCGTTGATCTCCTCCTGGCGGCACGAGTGCTCACCGGGGGCCTTGCCCACGAAGACGAGCTCCGCCTCCGGCCGCGCCTCGGCGAGCAGGGCCTCCGAGATCAGCCGGTCGTAGACCACCACGTCCGCCCGGCGCAGACAGTCGAGCCCGAGGACCGTGATGAGCCTTGGATCGCCCGGGCCCGCGCCCACGAGGTAGACCATTCCGCTCAGCCGGCAACAGCTTCCATTGGGTCGGGCCGCACACCCGCGATCTCCTCGATCCGGTCGAGGGCCTTCGCCTCCTCCCCTCGACGCAGCAGGTGGATCACGTCCGAGTCGACCAGCCGGTACCAGAGGGAGCGCCGCGTCTCGAAGTCAGGCCAGAGACGGGCGAGAGGAGCGCGCAGCCTGCCGGCGATCTCCAGGAACCGGGCGTGCTCCTCCCCCAGCTCCGCCTCCAGCCGCTGGCGCAGGCGCACCGCCAGCGTGGGGGCCTTGCCGCCCGTGGAGATGGCGACCGTGAGGTCTCCCTTGCGCACGATGGCCGGGGCGATGAAGTCGCAATGGGGAACGTCGTCGAGGGTGTTGACCAGGACGTTCTTCCCCCGGGTCTCCTCCCAGACGGCGTCGGCCACGGCCTTGCCCTGGTTCACCACGATCACCAGGAAGGCGCCGCGCAGGTCCCCCCGCCGGTAGCGCCGGCCGATGGAGTCGATCTTCGCTTCGACGGCGAGCTCGGAAAGCCCCGGCGTCAGGTCCGGCGCGATCACCGTCACCCGGGCACCGGCCGCGAGCAGGCCCTTGACCTTCTCCTCCGCCATGGCACAGCCGCCGATCACAAAGCAGAGGCGTGCCTTGAGGTCGAGATACACCGGATAGTGAGACATTCTCAGACCTCCAGGCTCTCGACCGTCACGCCGTGACGGTCGATTTCAAGAGTGAGACGGCAATGATCGGTGGCGATGCCGAGGCGGTAGACGCCCGGCCCCTGCACGGTGAAAAGCATGCTTTCGATCGCCTGCCCTCCGAGGGACGCGAGGGCCGCGTTCACGGACTGAGTGGAGCGGCGGGCGGCGGAGCCTCGCGGAGTCTGGTGGAAGAGCCGGAGCAGGGCCTGTTCGGCCTCGGCGCCGTGGACCTTACGGACACGGCCGGTCTGGAGGAGCATCTCCAGGAAGCCCTCCAGACGGGCGAGCAGATCCTCCCCCACCGCTCCCTCGTCCACCGCGGCGGCCAGATCCTCATAGGGCTCCCGGGCCGCCGGGCCGCGGAGCGAGACCACCATCGTGGCCAGCTCCTCCAGCAGCACCTCCCGCTGGGACGCGTCGAGGGACAGGGCGCCGGAGACGACGGCCGCCGTGCTCAAACGGCCCTCCGCGGTCCGGGCCGCAACTGCACCAGGGACTCCAGCTCGTGCTCGAAGGCGCCGGTCTCGATGGGGCAGTGGATGCCGCACTCCTTGGGGGCGTTCTTCTCCCACCACCAGCGGCCGGCCCGCGGGTCTTCGCCGGCGGCCGTGGGACGGGTGCAGGGGGCGCAGCCGATGCTGGTGTAGCCCTTGGCGTAGAGCGGGTGCACGGGGACGCCGTGGGCCTCGTTGTACTCCTTGACCTCTTCGAGCGTCCAGTCGGCCAGGGGATTGATCTTGGCGAGACCGCCGTGGTCGTGGTCGATCTCGACCTTGCGGATGTTCGCCCGGCTGGCCCACTGGTCGCGCCGCAGGCCGGTGACCCAGGCGTCGAGCCCTTCGAGCACGCCGCGGATGGGCTCGACCTTGCGCACGTTGCAGCACGTGAGACGCGCCTCGACGCTCCTCTGGAAGAGGTTGGGCCCGAAACGGCTCACCATCTTCTCGACCTGCCGGGCATCGGGGAAGTAGACCTCGACGTCGATGCCATAGCGCTGGCGCACCTCTTCCATGACATCGTAGGTCTCCTGGTGCAGACGGCCCGTGTCCACGGTGAAGATCCGCACGTTGTTGTCGATCCGCCACGCCATGTCGAGAATGGCCATGCCCTCGGCCTGAAAGCTCGTACAAATGGCGACCTGCGAGCCCCAGCGCTCCAGCGCGTAGGCGATGACTTCCTGCGGGGTGGCGTCGTCGAGCTCGACGGCCAGTTGCCCGGCCTCGAATTCGTCCAACAGGTCTCGCTCGTCGATTTTCCGGATCGCGGTCGCTCTTTCGAACATCTCGGTCTCCTCAAGCCTGAACGGAAACGGCTTCGCCTTCTCCAAGGGCCAGCAGCGTCTCGTCGCTGTGGCGGGCGAAGAATTGCTGGATGCGCTCTCCTGGCTCGCGTCCTTCCAGGTAGGCGCGGAAAAGTCGCTCGATGACGAAGTGGACCTCCGCGCCCGGCACCCGCTTGAGGACCGGCCGGCCGATGGCCGCGTCCCGTCCCAGACCGCCGCGGAGGAAGAGGTCGTAGCCCTGGATGCGCTCGCCCGAGGCGGTGCGCTCTCGGAGTGTGGTGCCCTGGAGGCCGATGTCGCCGACCCAGTGATGGGCGCAGGCGTGCGGGCAGCCGTCCAGGTTGATCCGGAGGCCCGCAGCCTCCGGGCCGAAGGACCGCTCCAGATGCTCGACGATCTGCTGGAGCCGGCCCTTGGTCTCGGCCACGGTGTAGTTGCAAAAGGGATCGCCCGTGCAGGCGATGCTCGCCCCGCGCAGACCCATGCCCTCGCGTGGAAAACCCAGGGCCTCGACGGCCCCAGTTACCTCGTCCAGCACCCCGGCCGGGACGTCGCTCAGGATGAAGTTCTGCCGCCGGGTGAGCCGGACGCCGAGGCCATGGGCCTCGGCGAGGTCCGCCAGGCGGAGCATGGTCTCGCCGTTCAGGAGGCCCAGGTAGACGGGGAAGCCGGCGTAGAAGAGCCCCTCCTGCTTCTGGGGATGGACGCCCGTGTGGTCGTGCTCCTCCAAGGGCGCGGGGGGCAGGGCGCCGTCTTCCAGCTTCTGGCCCAGCCGCTCCTCCACCCGGGCGCGGAAGGCCTCCGGCCCCAGGTCGTTCACCATGAACTTGAGGCGCGCCTTGGCGCGGGACATGCGGTACTTGAGGTCCAGCCGCCAGACGTCCACGATGGCCTGGAGCACGGGCACGGCCTCTTCCGCCGGCACCCACACCCCGAGGTCGTCCGCCAGGCGCGGCCAGGTGGACAGCCCGCCGCCCACCCGCACGCCGAAACCGGGCCGGCCTTCCCGTAGTGCGCCGACGAGGGCGATGCAGTGGATCTCCGGCGCGTTGCACTGGTGCGGGCAGGCCGAGATGGTGATCTTGTGCTTGCGGGGGAGGTCCGAGTACTCGCGGTTCTCGATGAAGAAGCGGGTCGCCTCCTCGAGCAGCGGCTGGACCTCGAACAGCTCCTCGCGGTCGATCCCCGCCACCGGGCAGCTCGTGATGGTGCGGACGTTGTCGCCGCAGGCGCCCACGGTGGTGAGCCCGGCGGCGTCCAGGATCCGCATCACCTCGGGCAACTCGGCGAGTTGGATCCAGTGGAGCTGGATGTTCTGCCGGGTCGTCAGCTCGCCGAACCCGCGGCCGTAGCGCTGGGAGATCTCGCCCATGGTCCGCAGCTTCGCCGGGGTGAGCAGGCCGCCCGGCAGCTTCACCCGCAACATGAAGTGCCCGACCTTCGGCTTGTCGTGGTACAGGCCGTACCACTGCATGCGCACGAAGTCCTCTTCCGGGACCGCCTCGTAGCCGGCGTCGATCATGGCCGGCAGGTCGTCGATGACGGCCAGACCGCCCTTTTCGTTCTTCAAGCGCTCCACGAAGTTGCGCTTGCGCACCAGGTCCCAGGTGATTTCCGGGGCCTGGGATTCGCTCGACGCCATACAAGTCCTCCAGCTACGACGGGTTGGGACCCGCCCGGGTGAAATACACCTCCAGCGTCCGCCTCAATCAGCGGTGTGGAGATCCAGAGCTTTGTTTCTTGGAATGAGAGGCGCGGATGCGAACGGCTTCAGCCGATCACACCCGCTTGCGACAAGTGCAACACACCTGTGGAGACAGGTGAGAGATCGCGGAGGTGGGGTTCGTGAAACTCATTTGTGACCAGTTTAGTATCCTGCTCTCACTTTGTCTAGTGCGGGCAGGTCACCACAGCGTGACAACGCTTGGAACCCGTTCCTCCCTCACTGTAACGGGCTTGGAACCGGCTTTGTCACCGTCCGGGCCGACCAGTCGATCTTCCGGGTCAGGTACATGACCACGGCAAGGATGACGAAGAGGCCTATCGATCCCAGCAGCAGCGCGTAGTCCTCCAGTTGGAGCAGCACGTAAAGGTAGCCGTACAGCGCGCCGAGCACCACCGTCATCAGGAGCGCCCGCAGGGCTCCTCGAAGGATGGCGACCGAGTAGCCGCCGATCAGCAGCACCGTGGCCGACGAGGCCACAAAGTACGAGAGCCCGAAGGGGACGTGCTCGGAGATCGATAGCAGCAGGAGGTAAAAGAGGCACAGGGCCGAGCCCACCAGCAGGTACTGCACCGGGTGGAGCGAGAACGGGTTGAATTGCTCGTAGAGGAAGAAGGTCAGGAACGTGAGCAGAAGGAAGAGCACCCCGTACTTCCTCGCCCGCTCGGTCTTCTGGTACGCGTCGACCGGCACGAAGAGCTGGACGCCGAAGGCTGAGCCGTCGATGGCCTCGGCCGAGGCCACCTCCTCCGCCTCGTCCGCCCGCCACTGCTGCGGGTAGCTGCGGCCGAACCAGGAAACGTTCCAGAGAGCCTCGAACCCGATTCCTCGTACCGTGCGCTGGACCGGCAGGAACGAGCCCATGAAGCTCGGCGAAGGCCAAGGGGATTTGAGAGCCACCCGCGTCTCCTTGCCCAGCGGGAGAAAGGAGAGCGACCGGCTGCCGTTGAGCCCGAGGTTGAACGCGAAGGCGTAGACCTCCCCCGCCTTGGATTCGGCAAGCCCGGGGATGGGCACCCGCAGGCCTGAGGACCATAGGCCTGCCTCACCGCCTCCTGGCGCGAGTTGAAGGGTGCGGTTGCCCCACGTCAGCTCCACACCCGAGGTGATGCCCCGCATGTCCGGCACGCCCACGGCGAGGTAGGCGTCCTGCCAGAGGACATCCTCGGGCGCGATCCGCCAGACCCCGAAATCCGGCCGGGCGAACGTCCCCTTCCACCGCAGGTCCGTGCGGTAGACGGCCACCTCGAAGATGCCGCGGCTCCTCGTCTCCGTCGCCACGTTGCCCTCCACGTTCAGGGTCTCGGGCAGGAAGCGGGCGTACGCCGTCAGGGTGACCGGCACGCCCTTCTCGTTCTTCACGTGCGCCAGGTACGGCACGGTCAGCACCGGCCCCGCCAGGGTCTGGGCCTTCCCCCAGGAGGCGGCCACCTCCTCGGCCGCCTGCCCGCTCCGGCCCTGGCGCTCCGACACCAGGGAACCCACCATCCTCAGAGGGATCAGGAGCAGGAGGATCAGGAAGCCGATGACCAGCATCTTCACCATCACGGAGTCGCGGAGCCTGCGCTTTTCGGGTTCGGCTGGAATCACGGTCGTTTTCCCTCCTTGGAATCGTTGAGGAGGATTCAACCGCGCTGCCGCGGAAGGTCTCGGGCGGTCTCAGGCCGAGATCCCGCAGGATTGTGGCGGAAATGTGGAAACGGGGCGGGCGCCCGGCATCTGCGCTAGATTGTCGCCATGACGGCCCCGGCGGTGCCCCCCGGCAGTGGCAGGATCGCCCTGGTGGATGACGAGGAGAATCTGCGCGAGACCGTGGGCTTCGCCCTGCGCCGCGAAGGCTACCGCGTCGAGCTCTATCCGGATGGCCTCGCGGCCTGGCAGAGCTTCGAGAAGACCCTGCCGGACC
>CAXTNS010000068.1:13806-16209 GCA_964245465.1 uncultured Thermoanaerobaculia bacterium | reverse complement strand
GGCAGTGGGAGATCCCCACGGCCGGCGAATCTCCTGGAGCACTCCCTGAGCTCTGCTGGCTCGCGCGCATCGACATCCATCTCGGGGTCTCCTACGGCGACGACGTGGAGAAGGTGAAGCGGATCGGGATCCAGGCCTTGGAACAGGTCTCGCCGCGCAAGCCGGACACCGAAGTGGAGCTGTTCTTCGAGGAATTCGGCGAGAGCTCGATTGACCTCGGGGTCCGTTTCTGGATCGACTTCACCTCCAAACAGGTGGAATACCTGCAGGCGCGCAGCGAAGCCATCGAGCGCCTGAAGCGCGCCTGCGACGAGAACGGCATCACCCTGCCGTTCCCCACCCGCACGCTCGACTTCGGCGTCAAAGGCGGCGAGACGCTGTCCGAGGCGCTGGAAGAGGCAGGGATCGGCGTCCAGCGAGGCGGGGGCAACGGCAGCGGGACCGGTGGCGGTGATGGCGATCTGCGGTCTCCGCATTAGCTAACAGCACCCTCCTCGCCGCGCTTACCCTTCTTGTGCTCACCAGCCCGGCCGTATCTGCCGCCGCCTCGCCGAGCGCTGGTGACAAGACCGTTCCAGGGTTGGTCCTCGTCATTCCCGACACTCAAGGCAAGACCACCGCCGCGGCCCAGGACGCGGTGCTTGCCAGCGTTGCCACGACCGCGCCGGTCGAGATCCTGCGCAACCCATACGACGGGAGCATCCTGCTGCACGTCAGTGCCGAAGGGCGGCAGACCCTCAAGCGCACGCCCGGCGTCCTCGGCATCTTCGACGATATCGAGGATTACCCCACCAGCCTGCCGGACGCGGTGCGGGTTCTGATCACCGTCCGCGGCCCCCGCAATCTCGACGACGCGATTCGCAATCGTTTGGCCAAAAAGCTTGCCGCAGCAGGCGCCGTGGAGGTTTGGCGCACCGCCAATACGAATTCGATCACCTTTGACGTCCCCATCGGCTCGCTCGGGTTGCTCAATCGTCTAGAGGAGATCGCGTCCTACTCACTGAACACCCCTTCCGAGCCCTCGCTCGCCCAGAGCGTGCCGTTGATCGGAATCACCAATCCCTACAACTATGCTTACGGCCAGCAGTTCGTGGCTGTGATGGACACCGGCGTGCGCAGCCTCTGGCCGCTTACCAACCGGGTGGCCACCGAGTATGCAGCCTGCTTCTCTCATAAAAGGGGGGCCTATAGTAGCGTCTGCCCGGGTGGTGGGATGGTGGAATACGGCCCAACAGTCGCTGAGCCCTGCAACTCGCCCTCCTGCCCCTCGTTCTGCGAGCACGGCTCTCACGTTTCGAGCGTAATCGTGCAGAACTCCCCGGCCGGCATTGTGCCGGTCAACTACAACGTGCGGGTGATCCCGATCCAGATCTACTCCAGCAGCTCGACCGGCAGTGTGAGGACATTCCCCGATCAGCAGGAGCAGGCCTTGGATTACATAATCTCGCTCAAGCAGTCGGGAGTGCCGGTCAATGTCGTCAACATGAGCTTCGGCGACTCGGTGCCACTCACCACCCCGTGTCCCACCAACGCGTTGGCCGACGAAGTGGCGATGCTCAAGAGCCTGGGTGTGGCGGTCATCGCCGCGGCCGGCAACCTCTTCGGAACCGGCAACTACAACGGCGTGCAGACGCCGGCCTGTATCCCCGATGTCGTGGCGGTCGGCGCCACCACCGACACCACCGATCAGGTGGCAATCAACATCCCCACTCCGATGACGGGGTTCTGCGCCAGCCCCACCACCTTCAGCACCTTCAGCCACGCGTTGGTGGACCTCTGGGCGCCAGGGGCCAATATAACCGTGCTCAATTACCCGGCCGGCGAGTTGACTCGCGTGGGCACTTCCTTTTCCGCACCTCATGTGGCGGGGGTCTGGGCGCGGCTGCGCGCCAAGTACCCAGCGATGACCAACGATGCCATCCTGGCGATGATCCAGGCTAATTGCCCACAGCGTACCGACCCGCGCAACAACGTCACCAAGACGCGGGTCTGTATGCTGCCAGGTTGGTTTTAGTACGTCGTCAAGGCAGAAATAGTTGTAGGGGTGGCTCATGGGGCCGCCCCTGTAGGGAATCGGCCGTTTCCACCTTGACCGACCACTGGTGTAGTGCTCGTCTTCAGGGACGGTAACCTTCCCGCTCCTCCGGCGTAGAGACTGGCGAGGAGACATGCCATGAAGCTCACGATCGAGGGTGTGGGAAAGCGATACAAGGGAGATTTCTGGGGGCTCAGGGACTTCACTCTGGAGCTGAGGCCGGGCGTGCTCGGCCTGCTGGGCCCGAACGGGGCGGGGAAGTCCACCCTCATGCGGATCCTTGCCACCATCACCCGTCCCACCGAGGGACGGGTGACGTGGAACGGCACGGACGTCGTCCGCTCGCCGGATGGGCTGCGGGCCGGGCT
>CAXTNS010000068.1:9734-13796 GCA_964245465.1 uncultured Thermoanaerobaculia bacterium | reverse complement strand
AATCTGAACGCCGTCGAGTTTCTCGAATACATGGCGGCCGTCAAGGGACTGGACCGCTCGGCGGCGGCTCGGCGCATCGAGGAGCTGCTCGTGCTGGTGAACCTCGCCGAGACCCGGAAACGCCCGCTCGGCGGCTATTCGGGCGGCATGAAGCAGCGGATCGGCATCGCCCAGGCGCTGTTGAACGACCCGGAGCTGCTGATCGTGGACGAGCCGACCGTGGGCCTCGACCCCGAGGAGCGGGTGCGGTTCCGCAACCTGCTTTCGGACCTCGGCGGCGAGCGCATCGTGATCCTCTCCACCCACATCGTCTCGGACGTGGAGGCCGTGGCGACCGGCATCGCCATGATGGACCGCGGGCGCCTGCTGGCCCATGCGGAGCCGGAAGACCTGCTGCGCCGGGTCGAGGGGCGGGTCTGGGAGTGGGTGATCCCCAGCGCCGAGCTGCCCGCCGCGCGGGAACGCTGGAAGATCAGCAGCACCGTGCGCCGGGCCGATGGCGTCCACGCCCGGGTGGTCTCGGACCTGCCACCAGCCGGGGGCGCCACGCCCGTGCCGCCGAGCCTGGAGGACGCCTATCTGGCGGTGCTGGAAGGCGACCGGGGAAGGAGGGCCGCCGCATGAGTCATCCCCGCGAGGCCCGCGTCCTCTACCACCTCCTGCGCGCCGATTTCCTGGAGCGGGTGCGGCGCTACAGCTTCCTATTGACCCTGGGGCTCGCCGTTTACCTGGGCTACGCGGTCAGCGTCGGCCAGCTCAAGCTCTGGGTGGACGACGCGCGCGGCGTCTACAACTCGGCCTGGGTGGGCGTGCTGATGGCGATGGTGATCAACACGTTCCTCTCGCTGGCCGGTTTCTACGTGGTCAAGGGGTCGGTCGAGCGGGACCGGCGGACGGGCGTGGGGCAGATCCTCGCCACGACGCCCATGACGAAGCCGCTCTACACCCTTGGCAAGATGGTGAGCAACCTCGCCGTGGTCCTCGCCATGGTGGCGGTGCTCGGGGGGATGACGGTGGTGGCCCAACTCGTGGCGGGGGAGGAGACGCGGATCGAGACCCTCAAGCTCCTGGCGCCCATCCTCGTCTTCTGCGTGCCGGTCATGGCCCTGGTGGCGGCGCTCGCCGTGTTCTTCGAAACGATCCCTGGTCTGCGGGGCGGCCTGGGCAACGTGGTCTGGTTCTTTGTCTGGACGGGGGGGCTGATGCCTCTTTCCCTCCTCAACCAGGCCAGCATGGATCTGCTCGGGCTGTGGGCCGTGTCCAATGCCTTACACGGCGAGACCGCGGCCCGGTACGGCGCGGTCAAACACAGCTTCGTCCTCGGCGGGATCACCAATGAGCGCGGCGCCAAGGTCTTCCATTGGGATGGCATGGACTGGACGGCGGAGATCCTGCTCTCCCGGCTGATCTGGATCGCGGCCGCTCTGGGCGTGGCCTTTCTCGCCGCGCTCCTCTTCGACCGCTTCGATCCCTCGCGGGGCCTGAGGCGCATCCGCAAGGAACGCAAGGCGAAGACGGAGACGGCCGGTGAGGTCCAGGACTCCGTTGTCTTCATTCCCGCTCCCGCCGCCCACCTCCAGCCCTTGCCGGTCGGGGGGCGCCGCTTCCACTTCTTCGGCCTCCTGCGAGCCGAGTTGCGCCTGCTGCTCAAGGGACAGCGCTGGTGGTGGTACGCCGGAGCCGCCGGGTTGCTCATCGCGAGCCTCGCCGCGCCGCTCGACGCGGTGCGCAAGGTGGTCCTGCCCCTGGCGTGGATCTGGCCGATCCTGCTCTGGTCGGCCCTGGGGACGCGGGAGGCGCGCCACGGCACGGACGGGCTGGTCTTCTCGGCGGCGCACCCGCTGGGCCGGCAGCTCCCGGCGGCCTGGCTGTCCGGGGTCGTCCTGGCCATGGCCACGGGCGGATTCGCCGCGTTGCGCTTGGGCTTGGGCGGAGACTGGGCCGGCCTCGGAGCTTGGGCCGTGGGCGCTCTCTTCATCCCCACCATGGCCCTCGCGCTCGGCGTCTGGAGCGGCAGCGGCAAGCTGTTCGAGATCCTCTACCTCGTCCTCTGGTATCTCGGGCCGATGCAGCGGGTCAAGCCGCTCGACTACCTCGGCGCCCTCCCGGAGGCGGTGAAGTCGGGCGTGCCGCTGGCCTATCTGGCGGCGACGGGGATGCTGATGCTGGCTGTGGTGACGGGGAGGAAGCGGCAGCTCGCGCGGTTGTAGAGGTCAGGCTCGGCCGCGGAGCTGTTCGAGCTCGGCGCGCAGGCGGGCGAGTTCCTCCTCGGCGACCCGTGCTCGCTCCTCGGCAAGGCTCCGGCCGGCTTCGGACTCGACATGCGTTCGTAAGATCTCGCCGGTCACGGGATCGACCAGCCGCAGACCTAAACTCTCCGGTCGAAGGATCAGCCCGAGGGTTTTGCTGAGCAGGGAGCCGTCCTCTTCGGGTGCAATGGGTAGATAGCGCCCCAAGAGGAGCCGGTACCCTTGAAGCCGGGGCTCCAGGTAGTCCCCCAGAGGATCATGCAGGAAGTACTCCTCGACGCCGAGCCGCTGGTATAGGTCCTTCTTGTCTCCCAGATCCTCGCTCCGGGTGCTGGACGAAGTCACCTCGATAACGAAGACCGGAGCCGCTCCCTCTTTCCAGAGTTTGTAAGAGCCGCGGTTTCCTCTCGGTACTCCCTGCACCACGAAGACATCGGGTGCGACGCACTTCTTGGGAAAGCCCTCGGTGTAGTAGAGGAGCAGGTTGCCGGCTATGTAGACGTCAGGGACGGCACGGAAGTGCACTTCCAGGGCATCCAGGAGATAGGTCATCTCCTTGCGGTGGAGATCGCTTTCCGCCATCGGCTGGCCGTCGGATTCCGGGTAGTAGATCTCACGCCGGAGAGGAATCGCGGTCATGCGTGCCATCCTTTCTCCGTGGTCGCCAGAATAAATCACGGCGGCCCCTGGAAATGCAAGTCAAATTGTAGCACGCAGCCCGGAGACGGTCTGGACGTATAGGCTACGCCCATGGCCGGCAATCTCTGGAACGACGACGAAGCCGTGCGCTACCCCGGCGACCTCGGGCTGCGCGTCTACACCTCCCGCCTGCTGGGGCTCGACAAGAGCCGGGTGCTCCACGGCGGGGGCAACACCTCGGTCAAGGTGCGGGAGCGGAATCTCTTCGGGGAAGAGGAAGACATCCTCTACGTGAAGGGGAGCGGGTGGGACCTGGAGACCATCGAGGCCGAGGGATTCGCACCCGTCCGACTCAGTCCGGCCCAGTGCCTGGCCACGCTGCCGCGCCTCTCGGACCCGGAGATGGTCAACGAGCTGCGGACGAGCATGACCCGGGCCTCGGCCCCCACGCCGTCCGTCGAGGCCATCCTGCACGCGGTGCTTCCCTACAAGTACGTGGACCACACCCACGCCGACGCCGTGGTCACCGTCACCAACACGCCGGATGGTCCGGCGCGGGTGCGGGAGATCTGGGGCGGGTCGGTCGTCGTCATCCCCTATGTGATGCCGGGCTTCGACCTCGCCCGCCTGTGCGCCGAGCGCTTTCCGGCGGAGGCGGGACCAGAGACGGTGGGCATGGTGCTGATGAACCACGGCATCTTCTCCTTCGGAGCCACGGCGCGGGAGTCCTACGACCGGATGATCGATCTGGTCCGCCAGGCCGAGGAGTACCTGGAGTCGTGCGGCGCCTGGGCGCTGGGACCCTTCCCGGAGGTCTCTGAAAGTCCGGATCCCTTCGGGATCGCCCGGCTCCGGCACGAGCTGTCCAAGGCGGCAGGCTTTCCCATGGTGCTCTCCACGCACCGAGACGCCCGGAGCCTTGCCTTCGCCCGGCGGGACGACGCGGGCCGCGTCTCCCAGCAGGGACCGGCCACGCCCGACCACGTCATCCGTACCAAGCGCCTCCCCCTGGTGGGGCGGGACGTCGAAGCGTACGTCCACGCCTATCGCGACTATTTCGACGAAAATGCGGCCCAGGCCCCCCAGCCCAAGACGATGCTCGATCCGGCGCCCCGGGTGGTCCTCGATCCCGAGCTGGGCCTGCTCGAGGTCGCGCTGACCGGCCAGCAGCCGG
>CAXTNS010000068.1:6570-9724 GCA_964245465.1 uncultured Thermoanaerobaculia bacterium | reverse complement strand
ACCGCGGGGCGGACGGTGAAAGACACCGTCGTCACCGCCGAGATCTACCAGCACACGATGGACGTCATCGAGCGCGCCGAGCGCCTCGGCGGCTGGCGGGCGCTTTCAGCCCGCGAGCTGTTCGACATGGAGTACTGGGACCTGGAGCAGGCCAAGCTCGCCAAGGCTGGTAAGCCCCCGGTGTTCGCCGGCGAGGTGGCCCTGGTCACCGGGGCCGCCTCGGGGATCGGCCGTGCCTGCGCCGAGGCGCTCCTCGCCCGTGGCGCCGCGGTGGTGGGCCTGGACGTCGATCCCAAGGTCCAGGGTCTCTTCGCCCGCCGCGACTTCCTCGGCCTGCCCTGCGACGTGACGGTGGAGGAGGACGTGGCGGAGGCCCTCGGCGAAGCCGTCGCCGCCTTCGGCGGGCTGGATATCCTGGTCCTGAACGCCGGCATCTTCCCGACCAGCCGTAAGATCGCGGACCTCCCGCTGGAGGAGTGGGACCGAGTGATGCGGATCAACCTCGACGCCAACGTCCTCCTGCTGCGCCTCGGCCATCCCCTTCTGAAGCTCGCGCCGGCGGGCGGACGGGTGGTGGTGATCGGCTCCAAGAACGTGCCTGCCCCCGGCCCGGGCGCCGCCGCCTACTCAGCCTCCAAGGCTGCCCTCACCCAACTCGCCCGCGTGGCGGCCCTGGAGTGGGGGAGGGACGGTATCCGGGTCAACGGCCTCCACCCCAACGCCGTCTTCGACACCGGCGTCTGGACGGACGAGCTGCTCGCCTCCCGGGCCGCCGCCTACGGCCTCACGGTGGAGGAATACCGGCGCAACAACGTGATGGGAGTCGAAGTGACGAGCCGCGACGTGGCCGAGTTGGCCGCGGAGCTGTGCGGCCCCCGTTTCGCCAAGACGACGGGGGCGTGGATTCCGGTGGACGGTGGGAACGAGCGGGTGATCTGAGAAGTGAGAAAGCGGTTCATGGTATTCTCGCGCCGCCCCCCCCCCGCAAACGGATGCGGACGAGATCAAGATGAGGTGGTCCGATGAAGCGGATGCTCCCGTTACTAGCCGTTCTGTTTGTCCTTCTTGCTGGTTCGATGTTCTTTTCCGGATGTGCTGATACCTCCAAGGAGAGCTCGTCTCAGAGCGCTGATACGTCTCCGAAGGGCTCGGTTTCGGTCCTGTACGCGGGATCTCTCGCGACGGTCATGGAAAACGGCCTGGGGCCCGCGTTCACCAAGGCGACCGGTTACCCCTACAAGGGCGAAGCGCATGGATCGCTCGGCGCCGCGCGCTTCATCCGCGATCACCTCCGGAGCCCGGACGTCTTCATCAGCGCCGATCCCTCTGTCAACGAAAGCGTGCTGATGGGGGAGAAGAACGGCAACCTGGTGACGTGGTTCGTGACCGTCGCCTCGTCCCAACTCGTGCTCGCCTACAGTCCGAAGAGCCGTTTCGCGCCCAGCTTCGAAGCCCTCTCGGCCGGCACTTCCAAGACTTCCTGGTATGAGGTTCTCGAGACGCCTGGGATGCGCTTTGGGAGAGGGGACCCGACCATCGACCCGAAGGGGTATCGAACGCTTTTCCTCTTCGACCTGGCGGGGAAGCATTACCATCGGCCGGACATTCCCGCCCTGCTCGGCGATCCCCTGAACCCCGCCCAGGTGGTCCCGGAGGTCGGCCTGCTGGCCGGTGTCGAAGCCGGGCAGTTCGACTCCGGGATCTTCTACAAGCATGAGGTCGTCGCCCACAAGCTGCCTTTCATCACGTTTCCGCCGGAAATCAATCTGGGCGATCCGCAATTCTCCAGTTCCTATGCCCAGGCCACCTACCAGCCCCCTTCGGGGGATCGCGTCAGCGGGGCTCCGATCCTCTTCACCATCACGATTCCAAAGACGGTGAAGAATCAGGCGGGCGCCGAGGCGTTCGTGCGCTTCCTGCTCTCTTCGCCGGATCTTTTGAAAGGTTTTGGATTCGGGATCGTGGAGCACCGTGTGGGGGGCGACCGGGAGCAGATTCCGCCGGACCTCCGCGGTCTCACCTCGGGAACCTACGCGCCATGAAGCAACGGCCGAGACCGGCGCTCCTGGTTTTCGGCGCGATCGGCGGCCTGCTCCTGCTCAACCTCGTCTTGCCGATCGGCAATCTGCTGATTCATGCCGACGGTCCTGGCTGGCTGGCGTCCCTGCGAGACCCGCGGGCTGGCGCCGCCCTTCGCACCTCCGCGATGACGTCCTCGATCACGGTCGTGATCATGACCCTGTTTGGCGTTCCACTCGGGTACGTGCTCGCGCGCGGTCGCTTTCCGTTCAAACAGCTCCTGATCAGTCTCGTCTTCCTGCCCATGGTGGTTCCGGGTCTCGCGGGAGGAATCCTGCTGCTGCTGACCTTCGGGCCTTACGGAACGATCGGCGGTCCGCTCACGGCGTGGAACGTCGCCCTCACCAGCAATCCAGCGGGAATCGTCCTGGCGCAGCTCTACGTGTCCTCTCCCTTCGTCATCATCTCCGCGATGGTGGCGTTCGCCAGCATCGATCCCAAGCTGGAGATGGCCGCCGCCCTGCTGGGTGATTCCCAGTGGCAGATTTTTCGGCGGATCTCGCTGCCTCTCGCCTGGCCCGGCATCGCGGCGGGCATTACGCTGGCGTGGATTCGCGCGCTCGGTGAGTTCGGCGCCACGATGATCGTTGCCTACAATCCCCATACCCTGCCGGTTTACTTGTGGGTGAGCTTCGAATCGAACGGCCTGAATGGAGCCCTGCCGGTGGCCTTTCTGCTCGTGCTCCTGGCCGCGGTCGCGGTGACGATCTCCAGGCTTCTCAGCCGCCTCACTACGGAGAGGGGAGCCGTGGCCGTACCGGGAGGCGCACCGGGGAACCTGGCATGAGCACGCATCACTGGTTGCGCGTCCAGGTCCGCAAACGCCGATCTTCGGGCCGGTCCACCCATTTCGAGCTCGAGGCCACGTTCGCCGCGGCTCCCGGCGTGACGGTGATCGTCGGCCCTTCCGGTGCGGGCAAGACGACCCTTCTGCGCTGCATCGCGGGCCTCAGCGACCCGGAGGAGGGCCGCATCGCGGTGGGCGACCGGGTGCTCTTCGATTCGAGGCAAGGGGTCAGGCTCGATCCGGCGCGGCGCGGAGTCGGCTTCGTGTTTCAGGACCTGGCGCTCTTGA
>CAXTNS010000068.1:0-6560 GCA_964245465.1 uncultured Thermoanaerobaculia bacterium | reverse complement strand
ATGTATGGGCTCCGCAGCTCGGAGGAGCCCGAGCGGAAGCGGCGGATGCGCGAGATCCTGGAATCCTTTCAGATTGCGCACCTCTGCAGCCGGCTCCCCCGGGAGATTTCCGGGGGTGAGCAGCAACGGGTGGCCTTGGCGCGTTCCCTGGTCACCGAGCCACGGGTCCTGCTCCTGGACGAGCCCTTGTCTTCTCTGGACTCGCGCACGAAGGTCTGCATCATCGAAGATCTGCAGAGATGGAACGAGACGCGCCGGATTCCAGTCCTCTACGTCACTCATGACCACGGCGAGGTCCTGGCCATGGGGGACCGCGTCATCGCCCTGGAGCAGGGAAGGATCGTCGCCGAAGGGCGTCCGCTGGACGTCGTGCCCGCTCCTCCACGGCTGTTTGCGCAGCCGGCAGGTTTCGAAAACGTTTTCGATGCGATCGTGCTTGAGCTTCGGGAGCCGGAAGGCACCATGGTCTGCCAGTTGACCGGGACCTCCATCCTTCTCAGGGCTCCGTTGGTGCAGGCTTCCATTGGCTCGGAGGTATGTCTTGGAGCTCGGGCTGGAGAAATTCTCGTCTCGTCTTCGCGTCCGGCGATTCTCAGCGACTGTACCGTGATACCCGGTAGAGTAAAGCAGCTTGAGCATGTCGGCTCGGTGGTGGAGGCTCGTGTAGGCTGCGGCGCCGAATTTCGTGTTCGAATGGACTCGCGCTCCGTTGAGTCTTGCGGTCTGGACGTTTCCGCGGAAGTATGGCTGATGATCAGCGCACGCGCGTGCCACCTGGTTCGGCCGGTCTCTCTCAATACATTGCGGCGACTGTTTCTTTTCGTCTGCCATGGAAACACGATCCGCTCACCCATGGCCCAGGCGATCTGCAACGCGGAGATCGCCAGCCGGCTCGGCGTGCCGCTGGAATCACTGGACCGGCTCGGTATCAAAGTAATGAGCGCCGGCCTGGCCCCCCGCCAAGGGGAGCCCATCGCCGTGGAAGCGGAGCAGGCGTTGGAAGAGATCGGTATTCCAGTCCTCGGGCACCGGTCTCGCAACTTGACCCACCGGCTGGTCCAGCGAGCCGAGGCCATCTTCTGTATGACCGAGGAGCAACGGAGAGAACTGACCGCCCTGTTTCCGGCGGCGCAACCGAAATCCTTCCGTCTCAATCCTGAGGCGGACATCAGCGAGCCTCATGGCAAGGCTCTCGATGGGTTCCTCGATTGCGCGCTCCAGATCCAGGACCTGGTCCGCCACCGGCTCAACAGCCTCGAGGTCTGCGCTGCCGGCGGCGGACTGGAATTGGCCTGAAAACCTACGCCATCGCCATCGCCGGCTCGAGTTCAGGCTCGGGATCCAGCACCGGCTGCGGAGGCAGCTTGGCGAGCACCGACGGATCGAAATCGAACCAGCGGGCGATCGACGGCGGCGCCGCGGTCATACCCCAGCCGACCATCTGTCCGAGCTTCTCGGGCAGGAAGTCGAGGTGGCGCGCCTCGGGGTCGCCCCAAGGATGGATGGGGGGCAGGTTGGCCTCGCCGAGCTTCTGGAAGATGGCGGCCGCCGCCTCTTGGGCGGAGATCTCGCCGGCCTCCCAGCGGTCGAACGTCGCGTCGCCGAACCGGTAGAGGTCCTCCATCAGGCACTCCCCGGGCGCGGTGCTGAGCGGCAACGGATCCTCGTCCAGGAGCGCGAGATCCGCCTTGTCGCCTGACGCGAGGTACTTGAGGCAGATCCGGAACATGCGCAGGTCGCCGAAGATGATGTTCACCAGCCAGAGCCGCAGCCAGGCGTTCCAGGTGTCGAAGTCGGCGAACGAGCGGAAGGAGTTGAAGACCATCCGGTCGTTGTCCTTGATCATCGACTGCTGGAGCCGCCGCGGGTAGTCGAAGCGCTCGGGCGAGAAGTCGTCGTCCTTCAGCGCCTGGATGAGGCGGGGCGCCAGGGCGTGGATCTGCTCGAAGGTGTTGATCATGCCGCGCGAATAGAGGGCGTCGATGAAGCCGTGGGCGTGCGACATGAGGAAGCAGCGGGGGCCCACACTATCCGTGGCGGAGAACTGCAGCCGGTCCGTGCCCACCCAGGGCCGCACCGCCACGCCGCCCTTGAGGTGCTCGACGATGCTCGGGTACTTGGAGGTGATCTCCCAAAACTCCTCTTCAGGAGTGATGTCGTCCCGCTTCGGGTACTTCCGCATGTCGACGGTGATGCCGACGCTGGTGATGTCGCTCTTGGACCCGGGAACGTTGTCGAAGCGGATGATCCAGAACCAGCCGCCGTCGATCATGTGGTGCAGCGTGCCTTCGTAATACCCGCGCGACAGGCCTACCGGCCGCTCCTCCGGCGGGATCGAGTCGTCCCACCGCCGGAACCCCTTCATGTGGGTGAAGATGGTGCGCGACTGAGTGCGCAGGTCCGGCACCGCCGGGCGCAGGCCGAACTTGTTGGCGACCACCGACTTGTGGCCGGTCCCGTCCACCAGGTAACGGGCGTGGAATTCCTCACCAGTGGAGGTGCGCAGGACGACGCCGTCGTCGTTGATCTCGAAGTCCTCCACGTCGGTCCGGTCGCGGTAGTCGGCGCCGTACTTGATGGCCGACTTCACCAGGTAGTGGTCGATGTCCTGACGGAACAGGTGGCTTTCGGAGACCAGCGGGGTCTGGGGCGGGATCAGCAGGTGCCCCTTGTTCGGATCCTGCTTCTTCCCCTCCTCGTGGTAGAGGAAGCCGAAGGTCTTCTTGACCCCGCAGTTGCGCGTGACGTGCTTGAGGATCTTCTCGGTGCTGCTGATGTGCTCGATCTCCGGCACGTCGAACCGTTTGCCGAGCATCCACATCAGCATCGAGCTCTGCGGCTGCATGGCCTCGCCCACGGCGAAGCGGGGATGGGTGCCTTTCTCGAGCAGCAGCACTTTGAAGCCCTGGCGTCCAAGGATGGCCGACAGCGTAGCGCCGGCGATGCCCGAACCGAGCACGGCAACGTCATACTTTTCCTGTTTCACGGATTTCCTCCCCCAAGGGCGACAAGCGCCCCGAAAGTAAGCGACCCGGGGGGCCGCGATGTAAACGGCAATGGAGTGCTACGGCAGAGGAGTGCGCTCGGACACCCAAAGCGGGACAACTTCCTGGAATAATTTTTCGGACTACAGCCGGTTGCCTTTGACGCGGGGTACGACGATGACGTTGCGGAAGACCCCCACCCGTCCGATCCTGAGCGTGATCCTCTGCCCGGGACGGAGGCTGCCAAGGTGCTCGCCCGCCGCTCTTTCGATGAAGGAGTAGCCGTCGATCTCCAGGAGGACGTCCCCGGGACGGATGCCGGCCAGGGCCGCGGGACCTCCCGGCTCGACCGTGCGGACCTTGGGAAAGGTGGAGGCGCGCCAGACCTGCCGGCCGCCCTGGCCGGCGAACCAGCCGCAGTCGCCGCAGTCGAGCTCCATGCCGAGATCGATGGCCGGCTCCGCCTGGCGGAGTGGAAGGGCCTTTCTTTCGCCTTCCTCGAAAGCCGTCGGCCGGTTCTCTCCCTGCTGTTCGAAGCCGGCCGCTCTATGGAGCGGGCGGCGGAGGACCGGCGGGGCCTCTTCGGCGAGGCCGCTCAGGATGTGGCCCACCAGCGCGCCCGCCGCGAAGAAGACCAGTGCCGCGGCAGACTGGAAGAGGAGCCGCCGAACGCGAGGCCGAGGAGAGGCCGGAGCGGCGGGCGCCGCGATCCTGGCCGCGATGCCCGGCCAGAGGTCCCGCGCCGGTTCCAACTCCTCGGGAAGGGTAGCGAGCTCGTTCAACAGGGCCTGCTCTTTGTCCGCATACTCACTCATTGTCCTCATCGTTCCAACGCCTCCATGACCAGCTTACGCGCCCGGTGGAGCTGGGCCTTCACCGTTCCCACGGCGATACCCAGCAACCGGGCGACCTCTTCGTGGCGATAGCCCAGGACGTCATGTAGGACGAGCACCCGGCGGGCGCCGCTGGGCAGGGCTGCCACGGCCTTCTCCAAGCCCAGGGAGGTCTCGGGAGCTGGCCCGACGGTGGCGCCCGCGAGGGCTGTCTCGTCCGCCTCAACCCGGGATTTCCGGCGGCGTTCCGTCCGACCGTGCCGGAGGACCACGCGCACGGCGATGCCGTGGAGCCAGGTGCCGAAGGCGCTCTCCCCGCGGAACGAAGGCAGGGCCTCCCAAGCCTGCACGAAGGCCTCCTGCGTGACCTCCTCGGCCAGGGACGCGCTGCCCGTCATGCGCAGGGCCAGTGCATAGACGCGCCGGTGGTGTGCCCGGTACAGCTCCTCGAAAGCCTTCGAGTCGCCCTCCCGCGCCCGGACCACCAGGATCTCGGCGACCGGTGCCGGCTCGTTCTCCGCGTGGATGGTTTCCGGATGCATCTCCTGCTCCCGGAGGATGAGTGCCCGCCCGGGGCTGGAAGGTTTGAACCGGCCCCAGTGAGATTCATTACGGGATCAGGATCACCTTCCCCGTCGTCCGCCGCCCTTCCAAAGCCCGGTGAGCTTCGGCAGCTTCGGCCATGGGCAACTCCAGGCCGACGTGCAGACGGAGCTTCCCTTCAGCGATCCAGCCGAGGACGGCCGCAGCCCGCTCCACCAGCTCCTCATGGGCATGGATGTAGTGGTGGAGCGAAGGGCGGGTCAGGTACAGGGAGCCCTTGGCGTTGAGGGTCCTGACGTCGACGGGCGGCACCAGCCCGCTCGACTGGCCGAAGGTCACCAGGGTGCCTCTCTGCCTCAGGGAGTCCAGGCTCTTGTCGAAGGTGTCCTTGCCCACGCTGTCATAGACCACGTCCACGCCCTTGCCGCCGGTCAGCCGCTTGGCCTCGGCCGCGAAGTCCTGCTGAGTGTAGTTGATGACCTCGTCCGCCCCGGCCTCGCGGGCGATCTGCTCCTTCTCGGGGGTCGACGTGGTGCCGATCACCCGGGCGCCGCGCAGCTTGGCCATCTGGCAGATGAGCCGGCCCGCGCCGCCAGCCGCCGCGTGGACGAGGCAGGTGTCGCCCGGCTTCAGGGGATAGGTGCCGTGGGTGAGATAGTGGGCCGTCATCCCCTGGAGCATGGCGGCGGCGCCCTGGCGGGTGGTCACCCCTTCGGGCAGCTTCACCAGCCGTTCCGCCGGCACGGTCGCCAACTCGGCGTAGGCGCCCTGGACGCCCGTGTAGGCCACCCGGTCGCCCACCGAGACCTCGGTGACCCCGGGTCCTATGGCCGCCACCGTGCCCGCGGCCTCCTGGCCGGGGACGAAGGGCAGCTCCGGACCCTTGTAGAGGCCGCTGCGGAAGTAGACGTCGATGAAGTTGACCCCGGCGGCCTCGACGCGCACGAGCGCCTGGCCCTCCTTGGGCTGTGGATCAGGGGAGTCCTCCCAGGTGAGCACCTCGGGACCGCCCAGATTGTGGATGCGGATGGCTTTCACGATTCCCCTCCCTTCGGTTCCGGGAGAGGTTATCGCAAGGGGAGGGTCTCGTCAGTCCCGCGCCTACTTGGCGCCTTCGAGGCGCACCCACTGACTGCACAGCTCTTCGAAGTGGCCGGCGTCCTGGGTCGAGAGGGCCTCCTGGCTGAAGCGCTCGATCTCGGCGTGGGGTGTGCCGGCCCGGCGCAGGCCGTAGCGGATGGCGCTCACGAGGGCAAAGCGGTTGCGGCTGCGTAAAGAAACCCGAATTTCCGGATACATGGGTCGTCCCATCTCAGTCCTGTCCATACCTATAACGTCCGGCAGGCAGAAAACGTTTCACCCCCTCGCGCACGATCCCTCACACAGCTTAGACGACGGAGCGGGGGAACGGTTCCCTCCGAGACCTCACCCCCAGATGCCGGCGCCGGCAAGCAGGTTGAGGCCGAAGTCGGTCTGGCTGCCGCGCCGCGGCTTCCGCCATGGCCTCGTCCACCACCTACAGGAGCCGGCGGTCGGAGATACGGCGCCGTACCAAGTTTTGACGATACCATTCCGGAAATGTCGCTCCCCGGCCACTTCTGGACCATTGCCCCGCGCCTGCGCCATAGCCTGAAGCCCCGGCAGGTGCCCGAGCCGCGGCCGTGGCAGACCACCTTGACCGATCCCGTGGCAGGAGAGATCCCGGTCACAGGGCTGCTGCGGGACGTGCCGGGGACCGACGAGCTGCTGGTGGTCGTCCACGGTCTCGGCGGCTGCACGGAGAGCCACTACATGCTGCGGGCCGCCGTGACCGCCGAAACGGCGGGCCTCTCCTGCCTGCGGATCAACCTGCGGGGCTGCGACCGCCAAAGCGGCGACTTCTACCACGCGGGCCTCACGGCCGACCTCCACGCGGCCCTGGCCAGCGAAGACCTCGCGCGCTACCGGCGGATCTACGGGCTGGGCTATTCGCTGGGCGGCCACGTGGCCCTGCGCCTGGGTACGGAGGAGGGGGACCCGCGCCTCGCCGCCGTGGCCGCCGTCTGCGCGCCGCTGGACCTCGCCCGCTCCCAGAAAGAGATCGACGCCCCCACGGCCTGGGTCTACCGCCGCTACCTGCTGGCGAACCTCAACGACGTCTACGCCTCCGTGGCCGCGCGGAGGCCCCTGGCGCAATTACCTCTGCCCGTCGAGCAGGCCC
>CAXTNS010000067.1:1701-16256 GCA_964245465.1 uncultured Thermoanaerobaculia bacterium | reverse complement strand
GTCGTGATCGGGATGAAGGGAGAGTATCTTAAGCCAATCGACCTTCGCGATAAGCAACGGCCCGGAACCCTTTCCCAATCCGGAAAGAGTAGATACGCTTCCCCCCAGGGCCCGGTTGGCTTACGATCGCCTCCCACTTCAAACCAGCATCACGGTATACCTGCTCCCAGGTCATCTGGGAGAGCTTCTTCAAAGTTCCCAGCGAGCTGATCTGTTGCTCTTTGGTGAGATTGAATAGGTCTTCTTGAAACTCGGAATCGTTAAGGTCCAGCAGGAGTTTTTCACTCACTGCCTAGAAGTCTCCTTTCAAGCTCCTCCAGGTCCGTCTCCCGGAGCGATTCCTTCTCTGCGCGAGCGATGGCGCGATCGAGCTTGGCCTTGACTTCTGGCTCGTGGAGCCAACGCTCGCTGTCAGGTATGGGCTCTCCGAGCTTCATGATCCAGACCCCTGGCTCCAACTCGTCCACTAAGGCCCGACGCCCCGCGTAGCGTTCTCCGAAAGCAATCTGACCATCTTCACCCAAAACCCTGACGGCGGCCATGACACCTCCTTGTCGAGCATTATGGCATGGTTGCTTGGGCTAACCTTTACGTCCTCAGAAGGGCCCGAAGGGACTCTCCTCAGACTCCGCCTGCTGCTTGAGCCAATACACCTCCGAGGCCATGTTCATCGCAAATAGCTCATTCCGGTCCGCTTCGTTGGGATCGGTCGCCGCGATCCGCTGCCCGTCAATGGCAGAAAACTGAAACAAGGCGTCCATCCACTGGAGAGGTACCAGGTCCACGCGCAACGGTTCGAAGATGTCCTCCCGCTCAACCTGCAAGCTGGATAGGACCCTTGGATTTCGCAGCGGCTACCGGAAGACGACTCCTACGTCCAGATCCGGGTAGTCCAAGGTCTCCCGGCGGTCCATGGCGGCAGTATAGCCCTCCCCTGCGGGATACAATCTGCCGAGGAAGATCACCCATGTCCCTCCTCCTCCGCATTGCCAGCTCCCGGGGTCTCCTCCCCCGCGTCTCCGACACCGAGCGCGAAGCCCTCGAAGCCGGTACCGTCTGGGTGGACGGCGAGCTTTTCTCCGGCCAGCCGAACTTCCGGCGCATCCTTTCTGAGCCCTACCCGGAGCTTACGGAACGCGAGCAGGACTTCCTCGATGGTCCGGTCGAAGAGGCGTGCCGGCGGGTGGACCCCTGGGAGCTTTCGCGACGGCGGGAGCTGCCTTCCGAGGTCTGGGACTTCCTGAAGAAGGAGCGCTTCTTCGGCCTCACCATCCCGGAGGAATACGGCGGGCATGCGTTCTCAGCCCTGGCTTGCAGCAGCATCTTCGGCAAGCTGGCCTCGCGCTCGCTGCCTCTCTCGGCCGTCGTCCTCATCCCCAACTCGGTGGGACCCGCCGAGTTGCTTCTGGCCTATGGCACGGAGGAGCAGCGCCGGTATTACCTCCCGCGGCTGGCCCGTGGCGAGGAGATCCCCTGCTTTGCCCTGACGGAGCCAGAGGCCGGCTCGGACGCCGCTTCGCTCACCTCGGAGGGCGTCGTTTTCCGGAGCCGCGACGGCCGGCTCTCAATCCGGCTCAACTGGAAGAAGCGCTACATCACCCTCGCCCCTGTCGCCACTCTGCTCGGCCTCGCCGTGCGGCTGCGCGATCCGGAAAACCTCCTTGGAAAGGGCGAGGACGTGGGGATCACCTGCGTCCTGGTGCCCACCTCGACCTCGGGAGTCGAGATTGGCCGCCGGCACGATCCACTCGGTATCCCGTTCCCCAACGGCCCCACTGAAGGCAGGGACGTGGTCGTTCCGCTCGACTCCATCATCGGCGGTGCGGCCGGCGTGGGACGGGGATGGAAGATGCTCATGGAGGCGCTCTCGGCGGGCCGGTCGATCTCTCTTCCAGCCCAATCCGCGGGCGGCGCCAAGCTGATCGCCCGGGTGGTGGGCGCCTACGCCGCCGTGCGCCGGCAGTTCGGCCTGCCCATCGGACGTTTCGAGGGGATCGAGGAGCCGCTCGCCCGGATCGCGGGCCTCACCTACCTCATGGAGGCGGCTCGGGTCTACACCTGCGGTGCCGTGGATGCTGGAGAGAAGCCGTCTGTGGTCTCCGCCATCGTCAAGCTCCAGGAGACGGAGCTGCTGCGCCGGCTGGCCCTCGACGGCATGGACGTGCTGGGCGGCGCCGGCCTCTGCCGCGGACCGCGCAACCTGCTGGCGGACGGCTACACGGGCGCGGCCATCGGCATCACCGTCGAGGGCGCGAACATCCTCACCCGCACCCTGATCCTCTTCGGTCAGGGCGCCGTCCGCTGCCATCCGTACGCCCAGAAGGAGATCCAGGCGCTGGCGACGGGCGACGGCAAGGCCCTCCGCCGCGCCCTGTTCGGCCACGCGGGGTTCCTCGCCGGTAACCTGATCCGCTCCGCCGTCCTGAGCCTCACGCGGGGGCGGCTGGCCCGTTCCCCCGTCCCAGGCCCCACGGCGCGCTATTACCGGCGCCTGGCCTGGGCCTCGGCCCGTTTCGCCGCGCTCTCGGACCTGGCGATGCTCTCCCTCGGCGGCAAGCTCAAGCTCCGCGAGAAGCTCTCCGGCCGCTTCGCGGACGCCCTCTCCTGGATGTACCTCGGCGTGAGCACCCTCCGCCGCTTCGAAGCCGAGGGACGGCGCGAGGAGGATCTGCCCCTGGTGCGCTGGGCCCTGGACTGGAGCCTCGCCCAGATCCAGGAGGCCTTTACAGGCATCTATCGCAACTTCGAGGGACTGCTCGCCTTCTGGATGCGCGGTCCGGCAGAGCTCTGGACGCGTCTCAATCCGATCGGCGCCCCGCCTTCAGACCGCGAAGGCTCACGCCTGGCCGCCATCCTCCAGAAGCCCGGCGCCCAGCGGGACCGCCTGACGGCGGGTCTCCACCTTCCCCTCGATCCTCATGAAGCCGTGGGCCGCGTTGAGCGCGCGTTCCTCCTCGTCGTCCAGAGTCGGGAGATCGTGGAGCGGGTACGGGCGGCGAGCCGCGACAGTAGAATCCCGACCGGACCTCCGGAGTCGCTGCTCGACGAGGCCGTCGCGGCGGGTATCATCGACCGGCGCGAGGCGGATCTCATCCGCGAGGCCGCCGAGGCCCGCCGGGACGCCATCGAGGTGGACAGCTTCACGTTGGACGAATACCTGGGATTCTCGGAGGCCGGTTCGAGGATCGCGGCCATCGCCTGAGAGGACGACGACATGTGTGGACGCTACACGTTGAGCACACCCGCGGATGAGTTGGCCCTCCTCTTCGACATCTCGGACCTGCCCATGGTCCTGCCCCGCTACAACATGGCCCCCACTCAGCAGGCCG
This sequence comes from uncultured Thermoanaerobaculia bacterium, assembly GCA_964245465.1. GTDB lineage: Bacteria > Acidobacteriota > Thermoanaerobaculia > Multivoradales > UBA5704 > DATARR01. The sequence continues at coordinate 12,927 of CAXTNS010000067.1, read as the reverse complement.
CCGTGGTCCGGGTGACGGCGCCCGGCGAGCCGCGCCGGCTCGACCTGCTCAAGTGGGGTCTGATCCCCTACTGGGCCAAGGAGGCGGCCATCGGCAACCGCATGATCAACGCCCGCGCCGAGAGCGTGGCCGAGAAGCCCGCCTACCGGACCAGCTTCAAGAACAAGCGCTGCCTCATCCCCGCCGACGGCTTTTACGAGTGGAAGAAGGAGGGCAAGATGAAGCAGCCCTACCTCATCCATCGCCAGGACGGCAAACCCTTCGCCTTCGCGGGCCTCTGGTCCACCTGGCGAGACCCCGAGAAGAGCCAGCAGGTCGAGACCTTCACCATCCTCACCACGGAAGCCAACGACCTGCTCCGTCCTCTCCATGACCGCATGCCGGTGATCATCGACCGCGAGAATTTCGATCTCTGGCTTGACCCGAAGGTGGGAGACGCGGCGAAGATCCAGCCGCTCCTCGTACCCCACGCGGTGGACGGCTTTGAAGCCTTTCCCGTGAGCCGGACCGTCAACAGCCCTGCCTACGACGGGCCGAACTGCATCGCACCGCTGGTGCAGGATTGATCAGATGATGTACGCCAGCACGAAGATCCCCACCATCGTGAAAATCAGCGCCAGCTTGCCGGCGATGCCGAGAAGCATCCCCAGCCACGTCCCAAGCCCCACCCGACGCGCCTGAGCCCAGTCGCGGCGCGCGAGGTATTCCCCGAGCACGGCCCCCACGAAGGGACCGAGGATGAGACCCGGGATGCTGAAGAAGAGACCCACGATCATCCCCAGGGCCGCGCCGGCCAGGGCCGCCCAGCTCGCCCCCACCCGCTTCGCGCCGAGACTGGCCGCCATGAAGTCCACCACGAAGGTGAGCACCGTGAGGACCGCCAGGACGGTCAGCGTGAACCAGCCCACCTTCTCGAAGTGATCCACCCAGGCGGCCAGCAGCAAACCCAGGAAGACCAGGGGCGCGCCGGGCAGAGCCGGTACGACCGTCCCCACGATGCCCACCGCCACGAGCGCCACGGCCAGGAGCATGAGGATGGGTTCGGTTTCCATGCCTTCTATCCTTCCGGTTCGACCCCTAGCTGGAGATGGCGGCCGAGGACCTTCCGGCACAGCTCCACGTAGCGCCGCTTGTGCAATTCCCCGTCCAGGACATCGTAGTGGTTCGGCACCATCCACTGGGGATCAATCTCCAGGGCCTTCCTCAGGCTCCCGGGCAACAGCTCCGGCCGGCTGTTCAAGATCGGCGGCGGAAGGTGCGTCTTGAAGAAATAGCTCGCGAAGAGGTCGCCCGAGAACAGGAGGTCGTGCTTCGCGCTGTAGAACCCGCAGTGGCCCTCCGTATGGCCCGGCAGGTGGACCACCCGCAGCCCGCCCCAGAACGGCAGCTCGTCACCGTCCTCGATGAGCTTGTCGATCGTGGTCCGGCGGTAGCGGAAGGCTCGGCGCCCCACGGCCTCGAGGCGGCCGCACCACCGCGCCACTCCCTGGTAGGGGTAGGTGCCGTCCACGTGCGCCTGTTCGACGGCATGGCCATACACCGGCGCCCCCGTCCACTCCTTGAGGGCGGCCAGGTTGCCGGCGTGGTCGAGGTGGCCGTGCGTGAGGAGGATTCCCCGGACCGAGCGAGGCGACAGGCCCAGCCGGCGCAGAAGACGGCGAAAGAGGGGAGGCTCTCCCACCATCCCCGTATCGAGAATCCAGGCGTCCTGCCCCTCCACCAGGAGATGGCAGACGCTCATGACGCCGCGGATTCCGTAGAGACCGGGTGGAATGTTTCTGCTCATCCTACCCTCCACAACGCTCCGGGGCCGCAGATCTTTCCCTACCGCTTCCGGCTCAGCCTGCGGTCGAAGAACTCCGCTGTGGCTTTCTGAACGGTGAGCCAGCTCGCGTAGCGCAGGAACGAGTGGATCTCGTCCGGCAGGATGAGCTGCTCCACCTCGACGTTGCGCTCACGCAAGGCCTCGACCAGCCCCACCGTCTCACTGAAGGAGACGTTGCGGTCGTCATCCCCGTGGATCACCAGCACGGGCGAACGCCAGCCGTCGAGCGAAGCCATGGGTGAGGACTGGAAAGCGAGCCGCTCCTCCTCCGGCTTCGGATCGTACTCGGGGATGAAGTTCCGGATGCCCGTGTTCCAGTCGTGCACGCCGTGGATGTCCACTCCGGCGGCGAACAGATTCGAGGCGCGGGAGAGCCCGAGCGCCGTCAGATAGCCGCCGTAGGAGCCGCCCCAGAGGCCGATCCGGTTGGGGTCAACGTCCGGCCGGCTCCGCAGGTAGAGACCGGCCCCCAGCACGTCGTTGAATTCGCTCGCCCCCGAGGCCCCCTGGTTGGGCGCCTCGCGGAAGGCCATTCCATAGCCCGTGCCGGCGCGGTAGTTCACGGAGAGCACCACGAAGCCCCGGCTCGCTAGGTACTGGTTCAGCGCGTAGGCGTTGTTGTAGTACTGCGAATAGTGCCAGCCGAGCAGCATCTGCCGGTGGGAGCCGCCATGGAGGAAGAGGATGCCCGGCCGGCGCTCTCCCTTCTTGCCTCCCGGCGGCAGGAAAATCTGGCCGTGGATCTTGAGGCCGTCCGAGGCGTTGAAGACCACCGCCTCCGGCTCCACCAGAGCGCTCTCGGGAAACTCGGCCGGCACTGTCCCCGGCGCCAACTCTCTCGTTCCGCCGCCCACCTCGACCACCGCCTTGGCGGGCTCCCGGGTGCCCGAGCGGAAATAGGCCAGGGCCTTGCCGTCGCTGGTCATCACGGGCAGCCACTCAATGCCCGAGCCCTTGGTCAGCGCCACCGGCCGGCCGCCCGTCACGTCCACCTTCCAGACATGGCGCCGGTTGATGTCGTCCTGGTTCGAGTTGAAGATCACCTGCCGACGGTCCGGAGAGAGGTTGACGAACTCGACCTCGAAGTCACCGGGAGTGAGGAGCGTCGCCTTATTGCCCGGATGATTGCCCGAAGCCGGGACCGAGTAGAGGTGGAGCCAGCCGTCCCGCTCCCAGGGGAAGACCAGCCGGTCCTCGGCCGCCCAGAGCAACTGGTTCGCCGCCACCATCTCGTGGAAGGCGCTCCCCGGCCCCGGCTCGGCGCGCCAGACCGTCTTCGCCTCGCCCGTCGCGGCGTCCGCCACCACGATGGACCAGGACTGCGCGGCGCTCGGATTGGGATGGAAGAGTGTGATTTTCGACGAGGCGGGTATACGCTGGAAGGCGAGCCGCTTCCCATCCGGCGACCAGACCGGCTCGCCGTCGCCATCCACGCTCGAGGCGATCCAGCGCAAGGTTTTGGCGGCCACGTCGTAGACGCCGATGAAGCTGTGGTCCCCCCGGTTGCTGACGAAGGCCAGCCTGGAGCCGTCCGGGGAGAACTTCAGTTGCCCGGCGCCACCCCGGACCTTCACCCACTGCACCGGCTCGCCCTTGCCCTCGAAGGGTGCCCAGAAGATCCCAGGTCCCTTGAGGAAGGCGATGCCATCCCCCCGCGGCGAAACGGCCAAGGCTCGTCCCTGGGAGATCCGCACCGGCTCGCCCCCGTCGAGCGAGACCCGCCAGATCGCCTGCTCGGCCCCGGCCGGATCGCTCGTGGGATTGGGGATATCCCCTTGCCGGTTGGCACCGCCGCCGCGGACGTAGATAAGGATCTTGGCGTCCGGCGTCCACTCCAGACCGCCGAGAGCCTGGCCGTCATCCGCTGTATACCGGGTGACCGGCCGCCCCCGGTATTCCGGAGACTCGGCCACCCACAGATTCCGGACTCCCTTGGCGTTCTGAATCCACGCCAGCTTGCCTCCGGTCGGAGACGCCAGCAGCTCCGCCGGGAAAGGCGTGCTCAGCAGCCCCTCCAGCGTGACCGCCGTCTGCTGGGCCGCCAGGGGAAGGCAGGACAGCAGGAGAGTGACGGTAACGGCGACGGCGAGACGGCGACAGACTTGGAGCATCGACCCCTCCGGGTAGTGGACGGTCAGACTGGAGGAGTCATTTTCTACCAGAACAGGAGATTGAGGGGAGGCTCAAGCCTCATTCAGTATCCATCATCATCCCGTGCAACAACTGACAGCCGTGGACAACCGCAACGATCAGAGTCCTTAGCGATGTAGTCGTGAATCTCACGAAGATCTTGAGGGCCTTCCTTGTCCAAACTATTCTATGAACCATTTAGCGGTCTCCGCCACCACTTCCTCGTGCGACGAGCCGTCCTTCCCGCACATCCTCTTCAGCCGCGTCCAGCTTCTCGCGAAGATAGAGCCGATACAGGACCTCGTCGATCTCAACATGCTCCGGGAGATCTTCGATCAGCTTGTGAAGCTCTTGCTTGGCAATTCGCATGGTGTACTTTCCTCAAGGACGATAGCGCGCCACCAGAGTATAGCCGAGTCCCCGGAGAGCACGCGTCTACGACACCATCTCCTGGAACCGCAGCTCCGGGTCATACTGGGCCTTCCGGAGATAGCCGGCCACTCTGGAGACCAGGTCCACCGTAACGTGCTCGGCCTCGGCGGCCTGCTTGAGGAAGGCCAGGGCGGCCAGGGCTTCCCGGTGGATGTGGAGGGACGAGAAGATCGGCACCATCTCCTCCGCCAGCCGTTTCAGGTCCGCCGTCCGCCTCTGCCGGGCGTACAGGAGCGCGAGGTCCAGGGAGACCAGGGCGGTGTCGAACGGAATTCCTTCCTCGATGAAGCCCTGCCGGGCGGCCAGGAACAGCGACTCCGCCTGTTCGGGCTGGCCGAGACCGCAGGAGATCTTCCCCTTCACCCACTTGCGCCGGTTCTGGGTCCAGGCGTCCGTGAAGTTGCGGTACAGCGGGCGCGCTTCGCGATAATGCCTTTGAGCCTCCAGATAACGGCCTGATGCAGCAAGATAATCGATCAGGTTGTGATGGGCGCATATCAAGAGGCGTGGTTCCTGCTCCGGATCTATCAGCCCTATGGCTTGATGGAGCAAAGGAATACCCCCTTCAGGATCTCCTGCGTAGTGATAAATCGTTGACAGATTCACAAGAGATCTCCCCGCCCTGTGCCGCTGATCACTCTGAAGGAAAATGTCTATTGCGCGACGGAGAAGCTTGGACGCATTTTCAAAACGCCTCTGATCCCTGTGCAGGGAGGCCTCCAGATCGAGCAGGACCGCACGTTCAAGGAGATCCTTCGTTCCTTTACCAAGATGTGAGTAGGCTTTGGAGATCGCCTCCTCGGCGCCTTGGAGGTCCGATCGTACACGACGTGAGTTCCCAATGTAGCCCCAAGCCCGGGCTCGCAGGTCTTCAATCAGCTCCTGGCCGTAATGGTACTCGTCCAAATGCTCCGAGAGCCGAAAGGCCAAAAAACCTAAATCCTCCGCATATCGAGGATTATGGATGCTCGTTTCAAAACATCGCTCGACCAGCAGCTCAAAGAGCCCCCAGGTATGGAATCGGGTCGAGTTCTGCAGCAGGAGCTCTCGGCGTTCAGGAGGGAGAGCCATCAGCTCTACAAACAGCCCGGGCGCTTTCGCCCGCTCCTTCACCAGTCCATGTCCCCGGTCTTGAATCAATTGCTCGGTCTCTCTCAATGCCGGCCCATAGTCCGCAGACCTTGGGCACCACTGCAAGACTTCCGCGAGCTTCTTTCCGATTGAACCTGAGCAGTTGCTCAACAAACTCTGAAAGCGGCGCCTGCACGTCCCGCACCGGGTCAGGTGAACCACCACTTCCAGATGCTCCCTCGAAAGCGACACCAGAAACTCCTCCAGCGCGAAAGCATTGGGGTGAATCTTCAATGGATACCTCCTCTCATCCCCGAGGCGGTCAGTGTTCCGCCTCCAAAGGATAGTTACCGCAGAGGGGTGAATCGGGACAACCAATTTGAGGGAAAAACAGGCGCCGACCCGAGTCTCGGCGCCTATTTACCAACCGGGGCTACTTACTGCCATTTGGGTCCATCGAGCTGCCAGCATCAGAGTCTATCCAGGCATTATTGTGAGGAGAGCCATTGGGATCCATGCTGCTTCCAGCCTTCTCACGAATCCTCTGAAGCTCTGGCTCTGCTGGCGAAATCAGGGATACAAGCCAACCCCAGGCAGCGGGGATGATGCCCTCCGCCCCGACGGGCGCCAGCGATCCAGACGGCGGCAGGGCGTGCAGGGCGGGGGTGAAGAGGTGGACGAGGACGAGCATGAGGACGACCGAACCGATCTTGCGGGGTGACAAAGACATGAGCGCCTCTCCTTCGGCGGACATTTCAGAGGCGGCCGACGCGGCCACCAACCATTCCACCTACTCATAAGTGTGCACTTCTTCCCTCAAAACGTACCCACCCCGAGGCTTCGTCACGGATCGGAAGGATTTATGTGCTCTGTAGACCAGGGATGGACCCGTTCGCCAGCAACGGCCTGGGCCGCCCGCCGGCAAGGCGGACGGCTCTCGTGGAATTCGGGGTAGAGAGAGGAAAAAAGGCTACAGGGGATCGAAGCAGGGACGGGCCTCGTCGCAGCGGCCGTCGTCGCAGACCCGGCCGTCGGGACCGAGGCAGGTCATGGTCAGGCTGCACCAGAAGAAGCCGTCCTTGGTGCTGGGGATGGACGGGTCGGGCTCGACGTCGACGAACATCCCCTTCCAGCGCAGGCGCGCGCATGGGAGTCGGGGCATCGATCCGGGCCTGGTGGCGGGGCTCATCGTCAGGCCTCCTCTTCCATCCTGCCCACCGACGTGAGGAGCGCCCGCTTCACGGCCACGCGGGTCAGTTGAATCTTGTAGGGGTTCATGGAGAGGGCGCGGGCCTTCTGGACCGCGATCTCTCCCGCCTTGTCCGCGACGGACCGATCGATCGCCTTGCCCTTGAGGAACTCCTCGGTCTCGGCGGCCACCCAGGGGATGGGCGCCACCTGGCCCAGGACGACCCAGGCGCGGGTGATGGTGACGCCGTCCATCTCCAGAGCAACCGAGGCGGTGGCGAGCGACCAGTCGAGGGTCTCGCGCTGGCGCACCTCGTAGCTCGCGACCTTGCGTCCGGCGGCCGGGGGGAGCAGGACCTCGATGAGGATCTCGCCCGGGCGCAGGTCGTGCTCCCGCTCGCCCTCCTTTTGAGGGATCCGGTAGAGCTTCTCGAGGTCGACGCGGCGCTCGCCCTCGGGGCCGAAGAGGGTCACCTGCGCGCCCAGGGCCACGAGCAGGGGGGCCAGCGTCGACGGCTGCACGAAGTAGGCGGGACCGTCGTTGCCGAGGATGGCGTGGAAGCGGTTGTCCCCCTCGGGCACCATGGGCTTGCCGTCCTTGACGGCGAGGAGCCCGAAACCGTTGCGGAAGTACCAGCAGCGGGGGCGCTGGCAGAGGTTGCCGCCCAGGGTGGCGACGTTGCGAATCTGGGGTCCGGCCAGGCGGCCGGCGGCAGCGGCCACCACGGGGTGGTCCCAGCTCACGGCGGCGTCGGCCGACAGGTCGTCGAGGGTGGTGAGGGCGCCGATCCTCAGGCCCGCGCCCTTCTCGGAGCGGACGCCCCTCATCCCTTCGATCGTCTTGAGGTTGACCAGCCGCCCGGGGGTCTCGACGCCGTCCTTCATCAGGGCCAGGAGGTCGCTGCCGCCGGCCAGCGGGACGCTCCGGCCGGGCTCGGTGCCCAGGAGGCGCACGGCCTGCTCGCGGGTGGCGGGGCTGGCGTATTCGAGGGGCTGCATCAGGCGGTCTCCTTCTTCGGTGCATTCACGGTCATCGCAGATAGGGCATCGAGCACCCGCTGGGGGGTGAGCGGCAGGTAGGGGACGCGCACGCCGATGGCGTTGGCCACGGCGTTGCCGATGGCCGCGGTGGGCGAGACCATGGGCGGCTCGCCAAGGCCGATGACGCCGCGCTCGTCGTAGCCCGGCCCGGTCATCATGTGGACCACCAGCTCGCCCACGTCGGCGATGCCGGCCATCTTGTAGGACTCGAAGTCGACGTTCAGGGTGATCCCGGTCACGGGATCGGTCACTTTCTCCTCCGATAAGGCGGTCGAGACGCCCATAATGAGGGCGCCGTACACCTGGCTCTCGGCAGTTTTCATGTCGATGATCAGACCGCAGTCCTGGACGGCGACCATCTTGTTGACCTTGACGACGCCGGTCTCGACATCCACCGAGACGTCCGCCATCTGCACGCCGCCCACGCCGCTGTCGGTCAACTCACGATCGCCGGGGTTGCCGGGATTGGCGCCGGTCGCGGTGACGGGGGTGCGTCCGAAGAGAGCCATGGCCTGCCTCCAGGTCAGGCTCCGGGAGGGGGCGGCCTTGACGCGGATCGTGCCCTCTGCCGCCTCCAACTCGCGCGGGTGGACGCCGAGCCGTGGCGCCGCCTTGCCATAGATCAGGTCGAGGGCATTCAGGGCCGCCCGCCGGGTGGCGGAGCTGACACCGCCCACGGTGGTGCTGCCGCCGGAGCCGCCGGAGGCCGGATAGCGGCTGTCCCCCAGGCTCACCTTGACGGCGTCGAGGGGCAGGCCGAGGGTGTCGGCCAGCACGACGGCGATCACCGTGCGGGTGCCGGTGCCGATGTCCTGGGTGGAGATCTTGGCCTCGGCAATCACGGCGGTACCGTCGGGATGGAGCGTGACCTCGCAGTTGCTGCGGTGGCCGCGCCCGCCCCAGGTGTGGATGGAGAGGCCGAGGCCGCGCTTGACTGGCCCCTTGGCCTTGTCGCCCCGCGGGTGCCAGCGTTGGCGCCAGCCCATGAGCCCGTCGGCGATCTTCAGCTCCTCGCGGTAGACCTTCTCCATCACCCCGGTCATGGAGAGGTTCTGGAGGAAGAAGTCGAGCGGGTTCATGGCCAAGGCCGCGGCCAGATCTTCCAGGGCGCTCATGGTGAGGAAGCACCCCTGGGGATGGTTGGGGGCCCGCCAAGCGCGAGCGCTGGCCTTGTGCGTGGCGATCGACGAGTGCCGTTGCCGCCGGTTGGGGATCTGGAAGACGTAGGGCAGGGGCGGATCGCCCGAATTGCCGAGGCCGCCCGTGCCCCAGGACTGGGAGGTCCAGGCGGTCAAGGTGCCGTCGGCCTTGGCGCCCACCTCGATCTCGGCCCAAGCCGATGGCCGGTCGCCCGCCACGGTCAGCTCGGCGCGGCGGTCGAGCATGAGCTTGACGGGAGCGCCGGCTTGCTGGGCGAGCCTGGCGCACTCGACACCCCAGCGGTCGATGCTGAACTTGCTGCCAAAGCCGCCGCCCACGTACTCGGCGACCACCCGCACGTTGGCGGCGGGGATGCCGACGCCCTCGGCGAGTTGGGTTGCAACCCCGGAGACGGCCTGGGTGGAGCACCAGGCGGTCAGGGTGTCCGGACCCGTCCACTGGACGATCTGGCCGTGGGCTTCGAGGCAGTTGTGGGCCACCACCGGCTGGCCGTACTTCCCCTTAACGCGCACGGCGGAGGCGGCCATGGCGGCGTCGGGGTCGCCCATGGCCTCCTCCTCGCCGGGGGTGACGCCCGGAGCACCGTCGAGGGTGTCATCCTTGACGTTGTGGGGGAGCACCTCGTACTCGGCCACGACGGCCCGGAGGGCGTCTTCCGCCAGAGCCTCGGAGGTGGCGGCCACGGCCACGATCTCGTCCTGGGCCCACTGGATCTCGGTGCCCTGCCCCTGGATGACCCGCACGGCCTTGACACCGGGCATCCTCTCGGCGGCCGAGACGTCGAGCCGCGTGACGCGGGCATGGGCGTGGGGGCAGCGCAGCACCCGGGCCCACAGCATGCCGCCGGGCTTCAAGTCGTAGGTGTACTTGGCCCGTCCCGTGACCTTGGCGGGGCCGTCGAGGCGGGAGACCCGCTGTCCGATGAGGCGCCGGTCCTTGGCGTCCGGCCAGGAATACTCAACCACGGCGGGGCCTCCCCTTCTTCTTTTTCCTCTTCTTCTTTTTCTCGGGTTTCCGGGGCTTGGCTTCGTCCTGCTCGGGAGGACCGGCGTTTTCGATCCCTTCGGCGTCTTCGGCGATTCCGGCGTCCTCAGCCTCTTCTTCCTCGGCGCGCCGGGCGAACGGAGCCGCGGCGAGCACGGCTTGGCGCATGCCGGCGTAGGTGCCGCAGCGGCAGAAGTTGCCGGAGAGGCCGTGGTGGACATCCGCCAGGGAGGGATTGGGAGTCTGCAGCAGGAGAGCCCGGGCGGCCATGATGAAGCCAGGAGTGCAGAAGCCGCACTGCTGGGCGTCGTTCTCTACGAAGGCGGCTTGAAGCGGATGGAGCTTCTCGGGCCGGCCCAGCCCTTCAATGGTCTCGATGGGCTGGCGCTGGACGTCGATGGCCAGCAGGCTGCAGGCGTAGACGGGCTTGCCGTCGAGGATCACGGTACAGGCGCCGCAGGTGCCGCGGTCGCAGACCCGCTTGGCACCCGTCAGCTCCAGCTTGTCGCGCAGGGCGTCGAGGAGGGTCGTGCGCGGCTCGAGCTCCAGGTCGTAATTCTTGCTGTTGATGCGCAGCCGCACGGGCACGGGTCCGGGCCCGAAGACCTCCATCCCGGCCTCTGCACGCGGCGCGGGCTTGCCCTTGGCACCCTCGGCCAGCTCCCCCGCGAGAAGCCCCGCCGATCCCAGGGCTCCCACCGCCGCGCCGCCGCGCAGGAAGTCGCGCCGGGAGATGCCGCCGCGCTTGTCGTCCTTGGCCATTCATCCTCCCTGCGTTGAAATCCGGCTCAAGGTACATGAAAAAGGGCCGGCTTGCGCCGGCCCTTGGTAACGGAGCTGGAAAAGGGATGCCTGTCTACCAGCCGCACTTGCGACCCTGGTTCTGCTGATCGAGCCAGGTCTTCAGGGGGGCGAAGTAGTCGAGGATGGCGGTGGCGTCCATCTGCTTCTGGCCGGTGACGGCTTCCAAGGCCTCGGGCCAGGGGCGGCTCTGCCCCATCTCCAGCATCTTGGCGAGACGGGCTCCCGCCACCTTGTTGTTGTAGATCGAGCAGCGGTGGAGCGGACCCTTGTTGCCGGCCGCCTGGCAGAGCCCGCGGTGGAGTTGGAACTGCAGAATGTCGGCCAGGAAGTAGCGTGTGTACGGCGTGTTGCCCGGCACGTGATACTTGGCACCCGGATCGAAGTCCTTCTCGCTCCTCGGCACCGGCGGCATGATGCCCTGGTACTTCAGGCGCAGGTCCCACCAGCCCTTGTTGTAGTTGGCGGGGGTGATCTCGCCCGAGAAGACCTTCCAGCGCCACTGGTCGATCAGCAGGGCGAAGGGGAGGAAGGCCACCTTGGCGAGCGCCCGGTCCAGCAGCAGGCCGATGTCCTAGGAAGTATCGGGGACC
>CAXTNS010000067.1:0-1691 GCA_964245465.1 uncultured Thermoanaerobaculia bacterium | reverse complement strand
CAAGCGCGGCGCCGGTGACGTCGACGTCGCGATCGTCGAAGTCGGCGGCACGGTGGAGATGAACCCGAGTTGCTTCAAATATTCCGGGGTGATCGACAGCGCGATGGTGTCGCCCACGGCCTCGTGGAAGCCGTCGTTGGCGCTGTCCTGGTAGATGGGCGTCAGCCCTTTGTAGGCCCGCTGGTAGAAGTTGTGCCCCAGCTCGTGGTGGATCGTCCGGAAGTCCTCGGCGTTGACCTTGGTGCACATCTTGATCCGCAGATCGTCCTGGTTGTCGATGTCCCAGGCACTCGCGTGGCACTGGACGTCACGGTCCTGGGGCTTGGTGATCATCGAGCGCTCCCAGAACGTCTCGGGCAGGGGCGCGAAGCCGAGCGAGACGAAGAAGTTCTCGCCGTACTTCATCATCCCCTTGGCGTCGAGCTTCTTGGCTTCCAGGAGCTTGGTCAGGTCGTACCCCGGATCGGCGTTGGGCGGCGCCACCAGCTCGTAGACGTTGGTCCAGTCCTGGGCCCACATGTTGCCCAGGAGGTGGGCCGGAATGGGCTTGTCGAGCGGCACCACGGCGTCGCCGTACTTCTCGTTGAGCCGCGCCCGCACGTAGCAGTGGAGAGAGTCGTAGAGCGGCTTGACCTGGCCCCAGAGGCGGTCGAGCTCGGCCGCGAACTGGTCGGGCGGCATGTCGTACTTGGAGCGCCAGAGGGCGCCGGTGTCCTTGTAGCCCAGCTCCTTCGAGCCCGCGTTGGCGATCTCGACCAGGCGCTGGTAGGGCTCGCGCATGGGCGGGGCGATGCTGTGCCAGCCGGTCCAGGCCTCGAGCAGCTCCTTGGGATCGCGGCTCTTCATCAGGACGTCTTCGAGGTCGGGCAGTTGCTTGCACTCCCCGCCGCCCGGCGGGCAGTACTTGCCCGCGCCGTACATGGAGTCGAGGCGGGCGGACAGTTGAGCCAGCTCGGAGGTCTTCGCGGGGTCGCTCGGCGCCGGCAGCACGAGGGCGCGCTTCAGGAGGTCTATCTGGCGCCTCAGGTCGCCGGGAAGCTGGACGCTGTCGAAGCGCGTGGCCTCCTTGGCCGCCTCGACGGAGGCGCCGAGGAGCACCTCGTTGCGCTGGGCCGCGAGGACCTCGGTGTCGTAGGTGATGTAGGTGGCCTGCACCCAGGCGGCCCGTTGCGCCTCGATCCCGAGGTCGAGCAGGCGCTTCTGGGTGTCTTCGAGGAACTTGCGGGCCTCCTCGATCGTGGGTTGGGCAGCTTTCGCCGCCTGGCCCGTCGTCTGGGCAAAAGCGGGAGGAGCCGCCAGCGCCAGGATCAGCCCCGCGCCCGCCAGAAGAGTGGCCGGGAGCCGGAACGCGTCAAAAGAGATCTTCATAGATTCCTCCGCAAAGAGGTTCATATCGCGGCCAGAACGAAGCCGCGGCGGATTGCATCGCGCGGCGAGTATAACGAAGGGGAATTCCCGGTTCTTCCCCCCGGGGATCATCGCGCCAGCGCCGCCGCAATCCGCTCCAGCCCTTCCGAGAGGGTGGCCCGCGAGCAGGCGAAGGAGAGGCGGATGTGGCCCCCGGCGCCGAAGGCCGCTCCCGGCACCACGGCGACACCGGCTTCCTCCAGCAGGTAGTCGGCCATAGCCATGGAGTCCACGCGCCCAGGGCGGAAGCAGGCGGAGACCTCGGGGAAGGCGTAGAAGGCGCC
>CAXTNS010000066.1:15409-16439 GCA_964245465.1 uncultured Thermoanaerobaculia bacterium | reverse complement strand
TCGCATACCCCACGACATCGCCCCGGTCGTTCACGGCGGTCGCCACCGAGTCCGCCGGCGCCTCGGCCCGCGAGGTCCTCCACGAGCTGCGCGCCATCCGCGAAGACCTCGTGGAGCCCGAGGAGCTCGCGGAGACCCAGAGCTACATGCGCGGCGTCTTCCCCTACACGGTGCAGACGATCGGCGACCTCGCCAAACGCCTGGAGACGCTGACCCTCTTCGACTTCCCGGACGACTACTACATGCGGTACCTGGAGAGGATCGCGGAGGTCACCCGGGAGGAGGTCCTGGAGATGGCGCGCCGGCACATCGATCCCGCGCGGGCCGTGGTGGTGGCGGTCGGACCGGCCGAGGTCCTGGAGCCCCAGTTCGAAGACGTGGGGCCGGTGACCGTCTGGTCGCCGGAAGGAGTGCCGCAGGTGGCCCAGCCGGGCTCGGCCTAGTTCTTTCCTCCCCCAAATCCGTTCCCGGTTCCAGGCATATTGCTTTTACCGGTGCCCTCGCGGTAGCGTAAAGGCATGTTCTCCATCGACTCGACGTCCCTCGGGACCGCACTGCGGCTCCTCCGTGCCCGCCAGGGGCTGACCCAGGGAGTGGTCGCCGCCCGGGCGAAGCTGACCAAGGCGATGCTCTCCTCCTATGAGATCGGCTCCAAGCTCCCCTCCTTCCAGAGCCTCGCGTCCCTCCTCCAAGCGCTCAACCGGGATTTCCACGACCTCCAGGAGGCCATCGACGAGGCCCGGCAGCGGGCTCCCGCTTCCTCGAGCGGTCCGGTCGATCCCCAGCACCTGGGCAAGGCCTTGCGGCTCCTGCGCACTCGCCAGAGCGTGACCCAGGTGACGATCGCGGACCGGGCCGGGCTGACCAAGGCGATGCTCTCCTGCTACGAGACCGGGGCTCAGCTCCCTTCCATGCACAGCCTGGCCTCGACGCTCAAGGCGCTGAATGCCGATTTCCACGAGCTCCAGGACGCTCTCGACCAGGTGCAGGAGCAGGATTCACAGCCCGAGTTGGCGGAGGCGCCGAAGCC
>CAXTNS010000066.1:13953-15399 GCA_964245465.1 uncultured Thermoanaerobaculia bacterium | reverse complement strand
GCCCAGGAAGAAGCCGAGGAAAGCGCAGGCGGGGGTGCAGGCCTAATTCAACTGGTCCGTCAGCTCCTCGTTTTTGGAGAGATAGACCTCCAGGCGCCGGGGGCCGCCGTTCGGGACGTATTCCCTGAACAAAGCCCCTTTTCCCTTGGGAATGACATAGAGGCGGACTTTGGCCCCCGCGGGGACCTCGATCGTCTCGGTGACCTCGTATCCCTGTCCATTCTTCTTGCGGCCGAACAATCCACCGCGAGCGAAGTGCCGGCTGACCACCACCTTGCCATCCACCCGCACACTCAGGGACGCGTCCACCTCCGACTGGAAATGTACGCTTACCGAAGAGCTCCTCGCCTCCACCGGGGAGGGCTCGGCCACCGGCTGGGCTTCGCTCGGGATCGGAGTGACGCCCGCGATCTCCTCCCGGGTACCCGGCGTCTGGGGCTCCGCCGGTGTGGTGCGCTGCCTCGCACGGCGCTGGGCCTGCGCCAGAAGGCCCGCCGCCGCCTGGTTCTTGGGATCCAGGTTCAGCGCCAGGGTCGCCAGAGTGATCGCCTGATCGTACTTCCGCTTCGCGAGCGCCTGTTTGGCACCGGCGACGTTGTCGGCGACCGCTTTCTCCATGGTGATCCGGGACTGGAAATCCTGGGCCCCCCTTTCCGCGGCCTCGCGGAACTGGCGGGCCTTCCCGTTCGGATCGATCTGCTCGGCCTGCCGGTACAGGTTGATGGCGGCCGTGAAGTCCGCCCTGCGCATGGCCGCGTTGCCGTCCGCGATGAGCTTGGCGACCTGAGCCTGCCGCGCTTCCGGGGTCGCGCCCGGCGTCACGGCCACGGGGGGAGGAGGCGGCGGAGTTGGCGCGGGCTTCGACCCGTCCTGCAGGAGCAGCAACGCCGCCCAGCCGAGGACCACCACCAGGACCGCGGTCCCCACGCCCACGAGCAGCCAGCGGAGCGAGAGCCTGGGCTGGGCCGGGGCCTTCGGCGGCGGCGGGACCATGGGGGACGCGTCGAGCGAGGTCGCGACGGTGTCCTCCGGCGCGAGATCGGGCGGTAGCTCGGGAAAGGGCGGCACGGCCGCGATGGCCGGCACGGGCGGCAGGCTCCCCGTCCCGGTACCACTCCCTGTTCCCGTCCCGTTCCCCGTGCCCGCATCCGGCATGGGCGGCGGAGCCGCGGGCTGAGCCGGGACCGCAGCGGCGGGCTTGCGCCAGCGGTTGAACAGCGACGGTTTCTCCCCGGGCGGAGAGGCCTGAGCGGGCGATGCCGTAGACGGCGGCGGGGACAACGGAGCCATGGACGGCGGCAGCACCATCGTGGCCGAGAAGCTCTGCGTCTCGTTGAGCTCGTCGGAGACGGTATTCAACCCCACGGCGCGGCGCAGGTCGTCCGCCATCTCCCGCGCCCGCTGATAGCGGCGGCCCGGTTCCTTCTCCAGCGCCCGGGCGAGGAC
>CAXTNS010000066.1:12446-13943 GCA_964245465.1 uncultured Thermoanaerobaculia bacterium | reverse complement strand
GGCGAGGACCTTGTCGATCCCCGGCGGGAGGCTCTGGATGTACTCCCGGGGCGGCGTGAAGTGGTCGTAGACGATACGATGGCTCACCACCGTCAGGTTCTCGCCCTGGAACGGCTTGTGGCGGGTCAGCATCTCGTAGAGCACCACGCCCAGCGAGAAGAGGTCGGCCCGGTGGTCCACCTCCTTGCCCTGGATCTGCTCCGGCGCCATGTAGTTGGGCGTGCCGAGGAGCTGACCCTCCTGGGTGAGGTTCGAGCTGTCGAGCCGGGCGATGCCGAAGTCCGTGATCTTCACCCGGTTGTCCGAGGTGATGAGGATGTTCGCCGGCTTGACGTCGCGGTGGATGACCCGGTTCGAATGCGCGTAGTCCAGCGCGTCCCCCACCTGGGCGATGGTGTCGATCACGAACTGCATCGACAGCGGCTGGTCGTTCTGGAGCAGGAGCTTCAGGTTCGTCCCGCGCACGTACTCCATGGCGATGAAGGCGACCCCGTCCTCGCCCGACTCCACCACGTCGTGGATGGTGACGATGTTGGGATGGGTCAGGATGCCGGCGCTCTGCGCCTCGCGCATGAAGCGGAGCCGGAACTGCTCCATCTCCTGGTCCTTGACGGAGTAGCCGATGCGGAACGTCTTGAGCGCGACCAGACGGCCGATCAGCGGGTCGCGGGCGAGGTAGACCACCCCCATGGCGCCCTTGCCGATCTCATCGACAATTTCGTAGCGGCCGAGCCGGGTCGGAGTCAGAGGCAACATGGCGAAAATACTTGTACGCGACGCCATTCTAGGCGGGAGGCGCCCCCGAGTCAAACCGGGAATCCGCCGGCCTCCCGGCGGTAAATGCTGGCAAATTTTGCATTTAGGCCCATCCCGGCCGGACCGGCCCGCCAAGCGGCTTATGGTATATTTGCGCGCCTTGAAATTGTCCCCTCAAGGAGGTCCCAGACGATGCAGGTGGATAGCCCGGACAGAATCCGCAACGTGGCCGTCGCAGGCCACAACGACACCGGCAAGACCACACTCGTGAGCTCTCTCCTCTATGCCGGCGGCGTCACGACCCGGTTGCACCGTGTGGAAGACGGCAACACGTTCACCGATTTCGACCACGAGGAAATCGAGCGCAAGATCTCGATCGGCGTGGCCCCCTGCTTCGTCCCCTGGCAAGGGCACAAGGTCAACCTCCTCGACTGTCCCGGCTACGGCATCTTCTTCGCCGAGACCCAGCAGGCCCTGCGCGCCACCGACGCCGTGCTCCTCTGCATCAACGGCGTCGCGGGCGTCGAGGTCAACACCGAGAGGATCTGGGACTTCGCGGCCGAGCTCGGGCAACCTCTCCTCTTCAACCTGACCAAGATGGACCGCGAGTTCGAGCAGAAGGCGGGCGAGGTCGAGGAATCGAGGAAGCTGCGCTGGTCGGCCAGGCTCAACAACTCGCTGATCAACAATTTCCGCGGCGAGTGGCCGGCCAACTGGAACGGCAAGCCGTTCGACAACACC
>CAXTNS010000066.1:1521-12436 GCA_964245465.1 uncultured Thermoanaerobaculia bacterium | reverse complement strand
GATCTGGGACTTCGCGGCCGAGCTCGGGCACCCTCTCCTCTTCCACCTGACCAAGATGGCCCGCGAGCGCGCCGACTTCGAGCGCACCCTCGAAGGCCTCCAGAAGCGCTTCGGCCGCGGCGCGCTCCCCGTCCAGATCCCCATCGGCAAGGAAGCCGGCTTCTCCGGCGTCGTCGACCTGGTGGCCCAGAAAGCCTACAGCTTCACCCGCGACGGCAACGGCAAGGCCACGCCCGCCGACATTCCCGCCGCGCTGGCCGAGGAGGTCGAGACCCACCGCTCCCGCCTCATCGAGGCCGTGGCCGAGACCGACGACCAGTTGATGGAAGGCTTCTTCGAGACCGGCACCCTGCCCCAGGAGTCCCTGGAGTCCGGCCTGCGCCGCGCCATCGGGAGCCGCCAGATCTTCCCCGTGACCCTTTCGGCCGCGAGCCACGGCATCGGTCCCTCGGCGCTCCTCGACTCCCTCCTCGCCCTGGTGCCCTCGCCGGCCCAGCGCGCCGCCTTCCCCGCCAGGAACGTGGGGGGCGACGCCGTGGCCCTGACCGCCGACCCGGCCGGCCCGCTGGCCGCCCTGGTGTTCAAGACCCTCTCCGACCCCTTCACGGGCAAAATCACCATCCTGCGCGTCGTCTCCGGCACCCTCAACGGCGACACCACCGTCTACAACAGCCGCGCCGAAGAGAACGAGCGCCTGGGCCACCTCATGCTCCTCCAGGGCAAACAGGGCAGCCCCGCCCCCAAGCTGGTCGCCGGCGACATCGGCGGCGTGGCCAAGCTCAAGGTCACCGTCACGGGAGACACCCTGTGTGCCAAGGACCGGCCCCTGCGGCTGGACTGGATCAAGGTCTCCGATCCTGCCATGACCTTCGCCATCGAGCCCAAGTCCAAGGGCGACGAGGAAAAGATCGGCGAGGCCCTCAACCGGCTCATGGACGAGGACCTGGCCCTGCGGGCCGGCCGCGACTCCGAGAGCCACGACCACCTCCTCTCCGGCAACGGCCAGCTCCACATCGAGATCGCCGTCGCCAAGCTCAAGCACCGCTTCCACGTCGACGTGCTCCTCCATCCGCCCAAGGTCCCCTACCGCGAGACCATCTTGAAGCCCGCCGACGGCCACGGGCGGCACAAGAAACAGAGCGGCGGCCGCGGCCAGTTCGCCGACTGCAAGATCAAGATGGAGCCCCTGACGCGCGGCGAGGACTTCTCCTTCGCCGACGAGATCTTCGGCGGCTCCATCCCCCAGAACTACCGGCCCGCCGTGGAAAAAGGCATCCAGGAGGCCCGCCGCCGGGGCTACCTGGCCGGGTATCCCGTGGTGGACTTCAAGGTCCGCCTCCTGGACGGCCAGTACCACGAGGTCGACTCCTCGGAGATGGCGTTCAAGATCGCCGGCTCGCTGGCCTTCAAGGACGCCATGGCCAACGCCAAGCCGACCATCCTGGAGCCGGTCATGAAGGTGGAGATCAACACCACCGAAGAGTTCACCGGCGACATCATGGGCGACCTCTCCCACCGGCGCGGCCGGCCCCAGGGCATGGACGCCGTCAACGGCGCCCAGGTCATCAAGGCCCTCGTCCCCATGTCCGAGATGCTGGAGTACGACCGTCACCTGCGCGCCATGACCCAAGGCCGCTCGAGCTTCCACATGGAGTTCTCCCACTACGAGGAAGTCCCCCGGCTGGTCCAGGACAAGCTGATCGCGGAGTATCAGAAGCACCGGAAGGAGGAGCAGGAGTAGGTCTTCAGCCCTCCCGTTCTGGATGGAGATGTTAAGGGCGGCCCAACGTGGCCGCCCTTTTGGTATCTATCAGGCAGAATTGCCCCCTTGGCGTAGCGCCCCTGGGAGCGCCGGCATCCTTGCCGGCCCACACACATCCTGTCCAATTGTGTCTGCGCCCCAAGGGGCATAGGCATAAAGCCTGGCGCTTCAGCGCCAGGAAAGAGGTCCATCCCTTGTTTCCGGAAGCCCCATAGGGGCGCAGGCAGGCGGCATCGGAGATCGCAAAACCGCCTGCGTCCCTACAGGACTTGTGGGAATCGGGGTGTCCCCCAACCTGGCGCTGAAGCGCCAGGCTCTATGCCGATGCCCCTCCGGGGCGCAAACAACGTCACCGAATGAGTTGTGTGTAAGGGTATAGGTGGAGGTGTGGTCGAAGCTCTGGCTCGCTACAGGGGACGAGAAAGTGTCAGCACTGCTGACACAATTGCCGAGCCGCGACTCCTACATGGTCGAGCTCCTGGGCCTACCCGGCGAGCACCGAGAGCGACCTGCATCGAGGATTGGTCTACAGGCTGAAGGTCTTCCTGATCGCAGACCTGGGCCAGGATCAGCGGAGCTTCGTCTAGCGAAAAACCGCCGGAGGTACAGGGGAGGGATGCCGCCAGTACAAATTCATGTAGTGCTGGATAGCGTACAGTTTTTCCGACGAGAGAGCCTCTGCCTCGACTGCCTTCAGGAGTGATTCCCAGACGGCCATTAGCTGCTCGTGCGCGAAATGCGCCAGGATGGCCTCGCCTAACGCTCTCCTGCAAACACCCAAGGCTTTGCCAAGCTCCCCTTCGAGCAAGTGGAGCTTAAGGATGAAAAGCAGGTCCAGCAATGCATCTTTGAAAAGGGCCTTTTCTAAATCATCGGTGACCACAGAGTGGAAGAGACGCTCGGCCTCAGCTCGATAGCCCAACGCATGGAGCAGTCGAGCCCCGATGAACCGATATCTGACTAACATTCTTCCTTGCGATGGTCTTTCGCAATGAATAATTCTACGCGCAGCTTCCTTGGGATTCCCTGTCGCTATTAGACACTCTACACGCAAGAGTCCTGTGTTCACTGCGAGCGAGTCTCCCGGAGCTAGCAGGGAGTCCACCTCGTCCAATAGGGAAAAGACTCTGACCGCATCAGCCATCACACCGTTGGCATCTGAAATGGAGAGTGTGTCAGCAATCTGGAACAAGGTTCTTGCGACCTTATTGGTTTGGCCGAGTCCCCTGTAAATTCCCAGGCTCTCTTCAAAGGCCATAAGGGCCTTAGGAAGATTACGGCGATCAGCTTCCAGAGATCCAAAAACAGCAAAAAATCGAGCCTTAAGGGAGGCGGCCTCAGATCCGGAACCTAAGAAATCTTTCGCTTTTGCGAGAGCCTCATCAGCACGCTTCCATTCAGCGGCACATCGGCGAGAGTTCGCGAGCTCTATCATCAGCTCCGCCCGGAGATCGTTCTTTGCCTCAAGCGGATAGGCTTTCTGATCCATTGAGTTAATGCTAGCCGCAATGACTGAAGCTAGCTTCTCATTCTCTTCCCAGGAATCCCCTCGTGACAACTCTCCCAACAGGAGGCGTGTAAATTGCGGCGTTTTACAAGCTTGCGTTGTCGCGATTCTTTCTTTTTGAGCCTTCGATTCCAAAGCATGGATCTCCGCCCACTGGAGATCAGCGAGAAGCATTCCTACCGCTGCGTCCTGGCCCAAGTCGAGGCAATCCCGCAGGAAATTGCCAGCCCTCGTGTGGCCAACTCTATCGAGCAGTCCTTCGGAGCGGGTGGCGCAGACCGGACAATCTAGAATGTGCGCAAGGACAGCGCTTGCCTCCGCCGAACTTGCGGTACCCACCAAAGTCCTGATGATCTCGTCCTCAGAAGCGTGGCGCATTTAAGCGACTCCAGGAATATGGGGTATTTAAGCAAAGCTCGAATGCCGAAGTAAGTATATTGCGCCCCTAGGAGGAGGGCAATGCCCATTCTGCTCCCAGGGGCTTCGAGGTAATTCTAGGTCCGACCACTTGGGTCGTGACCGACTCCAGTTCCTGCCGGCGGTTCGGGCGTAGTTAGACCGTCTGGGTTTAGGCCGCCCCCTTCCTTGGCAAAGTCGAAGAAGTAGAGCAGTGCCATTAGGAATCTAAGCATAGCTTTCCCCTTATTGGGTGGCCTACCCGAAGGCTGAATTGCCCCGATCGGCCACTCCTACGAGTGGAGTGTGTGCTTTTCAAACCAACCGGACAAGGCGTGCGCCGATGGCTGAAAGTCACCTTTACCAGAAACTTATGAGAGCTTTCTTGGCGAATCAGTTATCCCGAGAAGAGACGGGTCTCGTTATACGGCATCTTCTTTCCTGGTGCCCTGCCTGTTGTTCTCTCTTCCACCAAATTGTCTCTGAACACCTTGTCTTTCCCAAAGGCACCCAGACCGGCCCTATGGGGGTCTCTCCTGACGACGAAGAGCTCGGTGGTCGAGCCGCCTACTTTTCTGCCGCGGAGATATTTTGGAACGAAATCGAGAAACTGCCTTGCAGAGGTCTTGACCTGCAACACTTAGCTATGGACCCGAATGGAAATGTTGAGCCCTTCCGCTACAGGGTCTGACTCCGAACGCGAAATAACCAGCAGCGGAAAGGAGAGGGAGTTTGCCGCGCTATGGAAATCCCGACTCTTCAAACCAAGCGTCTACTTCTTCGGCCGTTTCGCAGTAGCGACCTCGATGCCTACGCAGCCATGAGATCGGACGCCGAGGTCCTGCGGTACTTGGTCGGCGCTGGAACAGAACCATGGGACCGAGGGCGATCCTCACGGCATATGGCTTTCATGATCGGCCACTGGGAGATGTGGGGCACCGGTACCTGGGCGGTTGAGCTCTTTGGCACCGGTGAATTCATCGGCACCGTAGGATTCTCAGGGCCGGAAGGCTGGCCGGGGTTTGAACTGGCTTGGGCCTTAGCCCGTCCTTACTGGGGGAAGGGTTACGCGACCGAGGCTGCATGGGCTGCCCTGAGCTGCGGGTTCATCGATTGGCAGAAGGAGCGCATCATCAGCCTCATCCACCCGGAGAATCGGGCCTCGATCCGCGTTGCGGAGAAGATCGGAGAGAGGCTCTTGGAACGCATCCCTCACTTCGGCCGGGAGATGTTGTGCTTTGGCATCGATAGGGAGACCTACTTGACCCGGACAGCCTCGACAGAAGGGGTAGCCCGTCTGTGATGGATCGTAGGGGCGACCCCACATGGCCGCCTCCCTTTGGACAGGGTTGACCCGTTGGCGTAGCGCCCCTGGGACCGCCGGCATCCCTGCCGGCCCAACAAACTTTCCGCCGCCAAGCTCTATCGACTCACGGTCTTTGCGGCCCCAAGGGCCGCGAGAGTTCAGCCCAGGGATGAGGCCGCAGGCCGATTCCCTGGGACAACAGGCCCACAGCCCTGCGGCCTGTAAGGCCGCGAGAACGGGACGGAGTCAGTTGAGTACAACTCCATATCCAGCAGTACCACCAGAACCTGAGGGATTTTACCCACTTGGATGTGGTAGTTTCTTCGAGACTGGAAGTCTCACCCCTGGTGAGACAATCGCCTGGAGACTATCGTTAGAAGTTAAGCCTCCATTTATGCGATTTCTATGCAACGTAGAGTTGACTCTATGAAGACGGACCGCCGAACTCCGAACTCCTTGAAGCGGCGCGCTCAAGGTAGCAAAGCAGACGTGCTTACGAAGGAGCAGCGTAGCTTCTGTATGTCCCAGATCCGTAGTCAAGACACCAAAGCCGAACTGGTTCTTCGGAAGGCTGCCTTCGCGCTCGGGCTTCGATATCGTCTGCGATCAACTCTACCTGGTCGCCCAGACCTCGTCTTCCCAGGCGCGCGGCTGGTGGTGTTTGTGGACGGATGTTTCTGGCATCGATGTCCGGAACACGCCATTGCGCCCGTAACTAACGCAACTTTTTGGGCTTCCAAGATTGACCGCAATGTTCAAAGAGACAGAGAGGTCACTGAAGTCCTTGAGGCTGCTGGCTGGATGGTGCTCCGGTTCTGGGAACATGAGTTGAAGAGCGATCCAGGGGAGGTGGCGAGGCGTTTGCTCGCCATAGTTCGAACGCGTCGACGTTAGCCACTATATCCGGAATGGAGTCTAAAAGCTTCAAGAGCTGCAATGAGGCGCGGATCATCAGGTACTAGAGGATCTATTGCAGTTAGCTCAAGTGTGTAGCGTACGCTACGGATTCGTGCATCGAGCGGAGCGGCGAAGCTGGCATGGGTCACCCTCGGAAATGCTGCATCGACCACATGAAAAATGGGTGGCGCTAGGTCATAGGTGAATTTCCCATACTCAGCTGCCAAGTGTCGGCGGTAGCCCGCGCACGCAAGCTTATGGAGGAACAGGTTCAGTGCTTCTTCGTTGGAGAATAATTGTCCTTCAATTCGCTCGACGAGATTAGTGAGGCTTGTGCCACCCTCGCGGGGCGTGGCATGAAAGACTACGAGGAGAAGCTCTCCAGCTCCGCCGTTATCGAGTTGTGCCAAGCCGCATTCGATGACTGGCGGCATCCGTACAGAAGCTTTAACTTCCAGAGCAGCTTCGATTCCGGCTTGAAAATCGTGGTCTGCGCCTTCCGGGCCGGTCCAAAAGCCCACAGCAGCAGCGTGGCCCATGCTGAGAAACTGGTCAAGCAATGTCAGCTCTGCCATCAAGCCAAGAACCCAAGTAGGGGATGGCTCTGCTGTATCTCCTTCTTCCCAGAATCGCTCCCAGCGGATACATGTCCGGTATATCGCTGATTCCGGGCTGAGTCCATTCTCCAGATCGGTGAGTATGTCCTCGCAGAAGCTGAGAAAAGGACGGCGAAGCGGCGACGCCGGAGGGGCTATTAAAGCCACATCCAAATAATTCTCGACGGGTGCTCCGGATATGCTCCATAGTCTATTGTCCAGATCGAATGCTGGTCGTCGAAATCGTTGGAGTCGAGCAAGGTCAACCGCAGCCGGTGCAAGAAGCATGTGGAGATGCCCATCAGCATCGACGGCTATATAGGGGGTCGGGCCGTGCTTGAAAGCGATTGCTTGGCCGGAGAGAGCACCCCTGACCGGTCGCGGCTGCCGAAGGAGCCGATCAGCAAACGAAGGTAGGAAACCCGTGGTCACTGGATGTGCTGAGAGAGATACGGAACGGTGACCCCGCTAGCCGATCTCGGGAAAAGAAAAACTAGGCCTAGAATATTGACTCCGGCTGGGCGAAACAGAGCCTCTGGAGTTCCCGACTCTCTGTGGTCGATGACATAAAACATCAGGCATGCGAGATCGGGATCGAGGCCGTCGCGGCTGGCGAGATTTCTCCATCGACGCTGGTCAGGAGGGCTTTGAAGAGTCCGGATCGAAGTCGCTGATGTCGGTGTTCGTTGGATAGTACGCGAAGCGACTCCTGGCAACCATTGGACGGGTTCCAGATTAGGGTTGCCTCGCGGTATACAGAGGTCCCACCTTCGGAGTTCCCCTCTTTCGTTTTGTCGGGCGATGTAAGCTATCAAGGTTTCTTGCTTGACGGCTGTAGCTCCCGCGCCGAATGTGTAGGCGCGAAGGAAGCCCAGAACACTCTCTACTCGCACGTCCCTCCAGATGTGCATGCCTTCTGCACCCTCGCTGATCGGCGGAGAGCCTAAATAACGAACCAAGCTACGCCCTGCATCTAGATTATTCTCAAGTGCGCGCCTGTTGCCGGTCGGAAAATTTACAGTGTTCTGTGAAGTGTTCTCGAAGGATACGCGTACTGTTCTCGCCGCTCCCATCTTCATTCGGGAGGTCACTGCCATAGCAGGGTGGACACGAATTTTCGGGGCGAGTTCAGCAGGGGTTGGCGGATCAGGGTCCTGCGCGTACTTGCGGAGGTCGCTACGAAGCTCAAGCTCAACGCGAGCAAGGTCTGCAAAAAGTGTGGCGAGGCGGGGCTCAACAAAGATCCTCGTGAGGTCATGATATCCAGGCCGATATCCAAACCATCGTCCCATCTGCAACAAGGTGTCGTATGTGCTGGCTGTTCGCGTGAACAGGCTTACGCTCAGGCCCTCCAGTGTAAGCCCCCGGGAGAGTCTGTTGCCTCCCACTACTACGTAGCGTTTGGGAGGGGGAATAGAGTACTGAAGTAAATCTTCAGAGCCGTAGTTCAGAACACATAGCTCAAGGTCCTCAGCGACAGTCCTTGCAAATCGCCAGATGCTTTCGAAGTCCCGGATTGGCTGGTCTGGAGCCGCCACGCGTGTTACCGGAACAAAGTCGCTCTCCCATAGTTCCTTCGCCCGGTGCAGGAAGTCAGGGAAAAGTCTGGGGTGGGCAGCGGTAGCACGCTGCAGAAAGGCGATCTCACGCCGCAAGGTCTCAGCAAACCGATGGTGATCCGCCGTGCTCTGCGATGGATGTACGAGCATGCTAAAGTCCGCCCTGTCGTGCCCGCGCTCCATTCGTGCACAACAGCTAAGTAGCCACGTAAGGAGCGCTGTTGACAGTATCTCAGGGCAGTCTCCGCCGGCAGAAAGTTGATCCAAGGCAGTGAGTTGGTCGTCGTAAATTGGCCGAATTACGTCAAGAGCCGGGCGCTCAGGAGGGTCAGTTGCAAGATCCGTTGGTGTCATACCCAAGCCAAAGAGTTCCCTGGGTCCGAAGTACCCTTCAGGCTCGGGTAAAGACGCTATGAAGTGCCGCGGATATAAATCGTCCCGTAGATTTGCATCGATCAGAACGTTGGCGAATGGCGTCGCCGTGAAACCAATATAAGCGCACTTCGGGAGAAGTTGGAGGAGGTTCCGGATGCAGGCATTAGTGCGTGACGGATCGATAGGATCACCTGCTTCATCCTGCCGCCCATAGTTCGTGTCGATCGATGCCTGATCCGCTTCGTCGTCAATTACAAGCGCCGGGAGTTGCCCGAGGGGCAGCGGAGAAGTTCTTAACCAATTCGTCAGTCGCTCGATAACCCGCGGGATCTTCTTGATAACCAACAGCTTGGGCGTTTGTGGATTGACGTCCATCTGCAGAGTGCCGGGTTCGAAGTCCCCTTCAAGTCCGGAGTGCGTGAGCCTTACCCAACGATCGGCGCCCGGCTCATGGAGGACAAAGGGCCCGTCTGCGGGATTGTCTGACAAACCGGTGATCTCCTGATCGAGGCGGCGCTGTGTCTGCGTGCGGAGATCCTTGTAGAGCCCGGCAAGAACTATAAAGAACCTATAGCCTTGGTCCGCTGCGCGTGCAATAAGAGCTGCCATTGTTGCTGTCTTGCCACTCTGGATGTAGCCTACAACCAGCCCGCGAAGCTGGTATGTGGAATTCTCGCGTGGCCGGGGGAGCCTGCAGACAAGTGTTTGGGAGGTATCCGCGAGCCTTCCAATAACGCTGCGTTGCCAACGCCGCTCGGCCTCGAGGTAAGCCCGAAAAGCGTTCCAGTAGTGCTGCGGTGCTTGATCGCCAAGCGGATTGCACAACCGCAGGGTCGTCTGCTCTACCAGGAGCGTGGGAGCCTCAATGGAAACCGGACCTCTCAGGTATTCACGAACCTGATCCTGCAGGTGAAGGGGTACATCAGCCTGCTGCAGAGCCTCCTCAGGGGAGCGCTGCAGGTTGGTCATCAGAAATTCGATGATCGCGATATACTCGTTGAAAGTACGACTCATTCAGTTACGCGCCGGAGCGCCCGCCTTAGCGGCTCCAAGGGAATATCTTCGGGACGGAGGCGGCGTTCATAGACTGCCTCCAACACGCTCAAGATTGCTTGGGTGAGGCGCCGCAGGTCGCCTTTTCCATTCTGGCGAGCGCGGAAAAGCTCGATCGCCGCCTCATGGCGATGCGGCACGACGATTCGCATCTGGCCAGCGGTTGCACCGGGCGAGACTGTAAGGGTGTGTCCAGGCGCATTACTCAGGGCGAAGGTCAGCCCACCATAGCTGACTGCCGGAGGTGTCTCCACTCGCCTACTGCGACTCTCGATGGCCTCAGGCTGAGCAGACTTCCGCAGCTTTGTGATTCCTGGAGTTCCAGACTTTGGCGCCCGGTCGTAGCGCTCTCGAGCTGTCTTTGCCCACTTGGATACAGCTGCCTTAACTGAGTCCAGGACCTCCGGGGGGAACCGCGCACGCATCTTTGTGACGTTAATGGCGAAAGCTCGATCAAGGGTTTGAGGAAAGTGGACCGCAACCCGCAGTAGCTTTGTATGCTCGTCGCGTGTTCGCACGTGGCTCCAACCACCAGCCTGAAGGAGACGATCATTACGATAGAAATAAAAGCCTTGCTGCTGATTCCAGCTACCGGGTCCGGATGCCTCCTTCCAGGCTGCTTGAGATGAGAACTCGTCCTCTCGGGGCAAGATAAACGGCTTCACTATTACGTGATCGCTGATCTCCGCCGATCCATTGCGTTCGCGAAGAGTTATTGGAAGACTAAGAATCTCAAGATCGCGCGTTTCCTCGTTGCGACAGAATGGGTCCCAGGGCTCCAGTTTCTGGCCGCAAAGATAAATACGCAAGCGGCGCCTACCGGTCAATGAGCCATCCATGAATCGGTGAAAAACCATACAGAGGTGACGACTTACGTCGTCGCAAAGCTCGGCAAGGAACCGTTCTCGCTTGCGAACATTGTGATCCGCGAGCAGAGGCAATGCCTCTTCAAGGCCAGTCCACATAACCGCTGTTCCGCCACCGTTTGCTATTTCATTCTCAAGCTGCTCTAACTCCCATTTTGGAAGCTCATCAGCGTCAGGAATCAAAAGGTCCCAGTCGTCGGTTGCGTCCACATGATCTAAGTCCCAACGTGCGAAATAGCGCCGTGGCCGGCTACCCTTACTTGGTCGTGCCTTTGAAGCCACAGTAAGACACCGGCACTGGCTAAGTGACGCAGTTTTAAGACCTAAGCCGTACTTCCCTAAATCCTCGGCGATGTATTCTTGGTGCGTCCCAAATCTCATGGCTTCGTAGAGACGCTCGCGCTCCATACCCCGACCATTATCAGCAATCAGGATAAATGGTGCCCTGGTGGGTCCTTGCGTCTGGATCTCTATGTGAACCTCAGATGCGTGGGCAGAGATGCTGTTATCAACGAGGTCGGCTATAGCCGTCGCGCAATCATAGCCAAGATCTCGCAGACTCTCTATCAGGCGCCGGGCGCCTGGCGCTGCTTTAATG